>CAYWQC010000028.1:0-11202 GCA_964460405.1 uncultured Staphylococcaceae bacterium
TGGCAGTAAAATTACGTTTAACTAGAGTTGGTCGTACTCACGAACCACACTATAGAATCGTTGCAAGTGATAGCCGCTACCCACGCGATGGTCGCTTTATCGAACAACTTGGTCAATATGATCCAAGCAAATCTATTAAAGATGCAACTTTAAACCGTGAATTAGCATTAAAATGGTTAAATCAAGGTGCGCAAGTTAGCGATACAGTTCGTGCAATTTTCAGTGCTCATGGCGTTATGGAAGAATTCCACAACCTCAAACTCAAAGCTAAGAAAGAAGGCAAGTAATCATGACTAGATATGAAAGTATCGTTCGCACACTCGTCGAACCCTTAGTCACTGATAAAACCGCACTTCTCATCCGCGAAACACAAAATGATGATGGCAAGAGTGTCACTGTCAATGTGTTTGCCGCTAAAAATGATATTGCGGTTCTCATTGGTCGTAAAGGCACAATTGCTACCGCGCTCAGAGAAACACTCTCAATTGCCGGTAAACAAGATAACATTCACGTCTTCCTCAAACTTGAGGGATTAGGCGAAGAAAAAGAGGAAGATGAGGATTAATCCTCATCTTTTTTGATATAATAAAATCATGAATCAAGAACTCATTAAAATTGGTGCTATTATAGCCACCCGTGGTCTAGCAGGAGAGGTTAAAGTGTTTCCTACAACGGATTTTGTTGAGGATAGATTTTTTAAGGGTGCTAAATTAATGCTTGCCCAAGAGAATCGTGTAAAGGCACTCGTGACAGTCGCCTCACTTACGCAAAGCAAGGGACTTATTCTTGTTCGTTTTAGTGAAATTAACAGCATCGATGAAGCAGAAAAATATTTGCGCTACGACATTGTCATAAAAAAAAGTGAGGCTGTTTTACCAAAAGGCTTCGTTTTTGACGATGAATTAATTGGTCTAGATGTTTTCAACCAAGATCATATTTACGTTGGTGTTGTTAAAGAAATCATCTCCTATACACCACAAAAAACGTTGAGAATCAAACGTGAAGGTCAAAGTGACGTACTCATTCCAATCCTCCCTGTCTTCGTTAAATCAACTGACTTAGACGCCAAGAAAATCATTGTCGAAACCATTGAGGGCATGTTATGAAAATAACTATTCTCACCCTATTTCCGGAAATGTTCACCGGATTCCTTGAAACATCGATTATTAAACGCGCAATCGGCAAACAACATGTGCAGGTTGACATCATTAATATTCGTGATTTTACGGAGAATAAATATGGACGTGTCGACACCCCTCCAATTGGCGGTGGTGCTGGTTTAATCATGCAAGCTCAACCCCTAGTTAGTGCAATGAGAAGTATTGAAGATGGCCATAAAATTCTTTTTTCGCCCCGTGGTCAAACTTTTAATCAAAATAAGGCGTTTTCTCTTGTTAGAAAAAAACATATCATCCTTATTTGTGGTCACTATGAGGGTATTGATGAACGTGTCAATGATTATGTTGATGAATTGGTGAGCATTGGTGATTATGTCGTCACAGGAGGAGAAATTCCCGCTATGGCCGTCAGTGATGCGGTCATACGTCTTCTTGATGGTGTGATAAGTATTGATTCTCTTAATGAAGAATCTTTTACCCACAATCACCTACTTGAATATCCACAATATACTGAACCCTATGACTTTGAGGGAAAAACTGTTCCTCTCATTCTTTACAGTGGTAATCATCAAGCCATCAAAAAGTGGCGGCACAAACAATCGCTATATTTAACCTATACACTTCGTCCTGATCTTTATCAACTTGTATTGAAAGATGCCGGTGACGATAAACTTCTGAAAGAAGCCCTTGATGGTATTACTGCTAAGTGGGAAAAAGACGTAATAGCTAAGAGTAAAAAATTTACGACCAAATAAGAAAAAACAATCAGCTTTGAAACTGATTGTTTTTATTACATAGGTGGGAAACCAGGAGGCATTCCTCCTGGTGGGAAACCACCATTTTTCATGCCCTTCATCTTCTTCATCATATCTTTCATACTGTCATATTTTTTGATCATGCGATTAATATCCGCTGCGGTTTTGCCAGAACCTTTTGCAATTCTTTGCTTACGTGAATGTTTAAGAATAGCAGGGTTTTGCCGTTCTTCTTTTGTCATTGAATGAATGATAACTTCAAGATTTTTCATTTCTTTTTCGGCGGCGCCAAGTTGAGATTGATCAATTTTAGGCATCCCTGGAATGAGTTTAAGTAATCCACCAAGCGATCCTAATTTTTGCACTTGTTTGAGTTGAGCAAGCATATCATCAAGATCAAAACGGCCATCCATCATCTTTTTCGCAGCGTCTTTAGCCTCTTTTTCATCGATTTTTCCTTGGACGGTTTCAACGAGTGTCACAATGTCACCCATGCCCAAAATACGATCCGCCATGCGGTCAGGATGAAATTGATCAAGTTGATCTAGCTTTTCACCTACACCGGCAAATTTGATTGCCACACCCGTAAGATGGCGAATGGATAATGCCGCACCACCCCGGGCATCACTATCAAGTTTTGACATAATGGCCCCTGTCAATGTCAATCGTTGATCAAAGGCGAGTGCGGTATTAACCGCATCCTGACCACTCATCGCATCAACAAGTAAGAGGACCTCTTCAGGATTAACTTCAGCCTTAATTTGGTTGAGCTCTTCCATTAAAGACTCATCAATCGTTAGACGGCCAGCAGTATCGATGATGAGCACGTCATAATGATCATCATAAGCTTTTTTCTTGGCGACTTTTGCGATTTCTACTGGCGAAACTTGATCACCTAAATTTACAATATCAACGCCAACTTGGGTGGCGATTTGTGCTAACTGATCGATTGCAGCAGGACGATAAATATCTCCGGCCGCAAGTAAAACTTTCTTCTTTAGTTTGTTTTTAAAAAGATACGCAAGTTTACCTGCACTAGTGGTTTTACCCGTACCTTGAAGACCAACCAACATCATGATTGTTGGGCGATTCTTAGCTAAATTGAGTTCACTATCATCACTACCGAGTAGGTCTTTTAGTTCATCATGCACTATTTTAACGACCATCTGAGAAGGGTTTAATTCATTGAACACCTTTTCACCCATCGCTTTTTGCTTAATGTTATCGACGAAAGTCTTGACAACTTTATAGTTGACATCAGCTTCAAAAAGAGCAACCCTGACCTCTTGAAGCATGTCTTCCATGTTCTTTTCAGTGAGGCGTGATTGACCCTTCAATTTCTTTATAATTCCGCTAAAGCGATCAGTTAATGATTCAAATGCCATTATTCTAACTCCTTCTTGATCTTATCTAATAGTGCTTGATTGCTTTGCTCATGCTCAAGCATCGCTACAAGTGTGTTGATTTGTTTAAATTTTGCATGAACCCCTAGATGTTGCTCGTATCTTTGTAAATGAGCAGTGGCCTTCTTTAAGGTATCACTTACTGCAGCCCGACTAATCGAGAGATTATCAGCAATTTCTTGAAGCGAAAGATTATAGTGATAATAAAGTTTCATTACTTCTTGTTGTTTGTGTGTTAAAAGAGAGCCATAATGGGCAAATAGTTCATTGGTGTATAAAAATTGATGAATGTCTTCCATGGTACTCCTCAAAAGAACAGGTTGATGTTTAGCAGTAAAATAAAGACGAGATGTAACAACAAATTACGGAAAAAATAGCGATGAAAGTCGGGGTTACGCCAAATACCATCAGGATGATTTTTAAATAGCCGATATGAAAAAATGAAATTAACAATTAATACCGAAACAATTAAGACAAGTAATGTCGCCGCTAGTGGATTTCCATCAGTAGGAAGAATGGCAAAAAAAGCCAGACGGACACCGAGAAACACGGCAAGGGTAATTAATAGTGAATAAATGCTAAAACCAATCATTGTTCATCTCCTAAACATAAACCATATAAATATTTTTCTAAGTCAAACTCAGTTAAATCCTCAAGTCGCTCACCTAGGCCAATAAAGCGCACGGGTACGCCAATTTCATCGCGGATAGCAAGGATAATACCACCCTTACTTGTGCCATCCATCTTCGTAATCACCACACCTGTCAATCCCGTTGCTTGCGCAAACGCTTTCGCCTGTAAAACACCATTTTGTCCAGTGGTTGCATCGATAATCAAAAACACTTCGTCAGGCGCTTGACTAATTTCTTTTGCAATGACACGGCGAATTTTACTGAGCTCGGCCATGAGATTAGTCTTCGTTTGTAAGCGACCAGCTGTATCGATGATAACCAGGTCTGCACCCATTTGTTTGGCTTGATGAACGCCCTGATAGGCAACGCTAGCCGGGTCTTCATTTGCCTGACCTTTAATGATATCAACACCAATTCTATCCGCCCATACACCAAGCTGTTCAACTGCTCCCGCTCGAAAGGTATCACCTGCAACAAGGAGGACTTTTTTTCCTTCATTTTTATAACGGTGGGCTAGCTTAGCAATGGAAGTTGTTTTACCGACACCATTGACACCCACCACAAGTATGACAGTCGGTCGACCTTGTTGAAAATCAATTTCGTTGACGATATCTTCGCCCTGTTGAACATAGCCAATAAACATCTTGTCAACGAGTAACTCATTGATGGCCGTTGGATCGACGATGCCCTCTTGGGCGGCTTCTCTTTTAAGTGCCTCGATAATAGAAAAAGTAAGTTGGACACCGACATCGGCTTCAATCAGTATTTGCAGGAGATTTTCATAGTATTCTTCATTCACCGCATCATATTTTTTTTGAAGGGCTTTAAGTCGACTCGAAAAATTAGCGCGACTTTTTGCCATGCCAACAGCATATTTATCAGTATTATCAACCTGTGTTTGGTTGGTAAATTTCTTTTTTAAAAATGATAAAAGTCCCATCGTTATCCTGCCTTCTTGGCTAGAGCTTCACGAGCAGCATGTTGCTCCGCTGCCTTCTTGGTTTTACCAACACCACGGCCTAAGCAAATATCATCTAGATATACTTCAACCGTATAGGTTTTATCGTGACTCGGACCCTCTTCTTTAATCACAAGATAATGCAGTGCTTCACGGGTTTCTGATTGCACAGCTTCTTGGAGTTCACTCTTATAATCACTGAGAAGTTCAAAGGAAAAATTGGCGATGTCGCTTTTAAAGATATTGCTTATAAAATGACGCGCAACATCAATTCCTAAATCAATATAAAGGGCACCCACAAAAGCTTCAAACACATCCTCAAGAAACCGCTCATTTTGCCGGTCATCATTTTTAAGGGAGCGACCAAACTGAATATAATCTTGAAACTGCAATTGTTTAGCATACTTAGCTAAACCCTTTGTTTGCACAAGTTCGCTACGCATCTTAGTCATTTTTCCTTGATCAAGCTTATCACTATGAATGTCAAATATAAGGGCAGCGACGGCAAAGTTAATCACAGCGTCGCCAATAAACTCGAGCTTTTCGTAGTTTTGCTTGTGTGTGTCACTCACATGACAACTTGAATGCGTGAAAGCAACCTCATAATGATGAAGTTCTTTCACATTTAAATGGAGTTGATCGAATAGATGAGTGAGTTTATTCATCAACACTAAATCCTGCTCTGAGAAGATCAACGACTTTTTTCTCAGCCATCTTATAGCCAACTTCTAACGCACTAGTAAACCCACGTACGTCGCTACTACCATGAGCCTTAATGACCAGTCCATTAATACCAGTAAATAGCGCCCCACCGGTATTTTTATAATCCATACGTGCACGCATTTCATCAATACCAGATTTAGAAAGGAGATAACCCATTTTTGTTTTCAAATTTTTTCTAAAGGCATCAGAAAGCATGCCACTCATCATTTTAGCGGTGCCTTCAATCGATTTAAGTAAGACATTGCCAGTATAACCATCACAGACGACAACATCAGCTTCGCCGCTTAGGACTTGTTTGCCTTCAATGTTACCCATAAAATTTGGAAATTGCTCTGCTAGTAATAATTGATGCGTTTCTTTAACAAGAGGTGAGCCCTTAGTAGATTCGGTACCATTGCTTAGAAGATAAGTTTTAGGATTGTCTTTGCCATAAACATGTTGGGCATAAAGACGGCCCATCAGCGCAAACTGTACGAGTTGACGGGCGTTATTTTCATGATTAGCCCCAATATCAAGTATAACCGCGTAATTTCCTCGAATTTTAGTTGGAAACGGTGAAAGAATCGCCGCTCTTTCCACACCAGGAATGAGTTTAAGTTTTAAAGTAGCGCCACTGAGAAGCCCGCCTGTTGAACCAGCACTAATAATAGCGTCAGCTTTTTCTTTAATAAAAGTATCAAATGCAACATGCATTGAAGAATGCTTAGCGCGCATAAATTCCATCGGACCAGCATCCATTTGTATAACATCACGGGCATCAACAATCGTGGCAATATCACTCAATGAGTTTATTTCCTCACTTTTTCCCACAAGGAAAAGTTCCAGTTCTGGGTGATGGTTTTTAAACTGTCTTACCGCGGGTACCGTGACGAGACTCCCCTCATCACTTCCCATCATATCAATCACAAATTTCATTTTAGGTTCCTCCTAAATATCTAGTCTATTTTATCATAACTGCCAGAGATTTTATACTTGTTAGCCTCAGAGCAAAAAGACCAAGCAAATACACGCAAGTAGATGATTGATTACTTAATCACATTTGCAGAAGATAAGTTCAATTGCTCAGCCACTTTTTTGACAAATAAAACACTATCTTTATCACCATTGGTCAGCAACTGTTTAGCATCTTCATGTGCGGTTTGAAAAATTTTGATATCATTAACAAGATTTAGACAAGTGAAGTGAGGCATACCACTTTGGCGAACACCTATGACTTCTCCTGGGCCTCTAAACGCAAGATCAGCTTCGGCAATTTTAAAGCCATCCTCACTTGTTTCTAAGACATGCAATTTTTCACTGTCTTCCTCTTCGTTTACGAGGAGAAATAGAGCCTCTTCACCATCACGGCCAATTCGCCCCCGTAATTGATGGAGAGCAGATAGGCCAAAACTAAGTGGTGCATAGACAAGCATTAAACCCGCTGTTTTGACATCAACGCCGACTTCAATCACACTAGTAGCGATTAATATCGGTGTTTTTCCCAGTCTAAAGTTTGTAAAAATGCGTTCTTTTTCACTTTGAGGCAACTTGCCATGAACAAGCTCAACGTTTCCCGGATAGCGTTGAGAATAATTACGATATAGTGTTTCAACACTATCATTTTCCTCACCTTCGATACGCGGTGCAACAATAAAGATTTGCTTAGCTTTTTTACGGTAGTCATCAATATATCGACTAATGATTTCTTTATCATTAGCGATGATTCGTGTTGTCACATGACGTTTAGCAAAAGGAAACTGCTTGAGTGTCGTCAAATCTAAGTCGCCATAGAGGGTAAGGGCAAGACTACGAGGGATTGGCGTCGCACTCATGAGCAGTAAGTCAGCCTTATCACCTTTTTTAACGAGTAACTGACGTTGGTCAACGCCAAAGCGATGTTGCTCATCAATAATCACAAGGCCAAGATCCAAATATGTTACATCACTCGTAAACAAAGCATGTGTCCCTATAACTAAGTCAATTTCACCCTGTTTCAGTGCTCGTTTAATGGCTCCTTTTTGCTTATCCGTCAATGAACCAACAAGCAAAGCAATTTTTAGGGGTGTGTCGCTAAACAACCTCAGGGCATTTTCATAGTGTTGGCGGGCAAGGATATCAGTAGGCACCATCATCGCTCCTTGTGCGCCACGTAAGTAGTTAATATAAAGGCTGATAAATGCCACCAATGTTTTGCCTGTGCCGACATCACCTTGGAGGAGACGGTACATGAGCGTCTCCTGATTCATATCAAGACCAATTTCACGGACTGCTTTGACTTGGTCAGCGGTTAGAGTATAGGGGAGTGATGAAATAAAGCGGTTCACTTCCTTAAGATTAATAATCGTCTTTTTATCACGTATTAGTGTTTTGTTGTGACGACGTATGAGTAAGTTTTTGAGTTGAAAAACAAGGGCCTCTTCGTATTTGAGCGTGCGTAGACCTTGAAATACATCTTGATAATCACGAGGAAAGTGCACACGCTTGAGTGCCTCATAGCGGCTCAATAATTTGTATTGAGTCATTAAAGTGGCAGGTACAATATTTTGTAGTTGGCCATCCCATAGTTTTAAGCCCTTAGCAACAAGACGAGTAAACTCATGATTTTTTAGTTGTTGAGGAAGTGAATAGACACTTTGTAAACGACGCTTTTCCTCAATGCGACCATTGACAATTTTTTGGAGATTAATATCGCGTTTATTATGATCATAAGTGCCTATCAAGGTCACTTCTTGCCCGTACTTTAACGTGTTAATCAAATACGGTCTATTAAAAGCACTTACGCGATATGAATAGCCGGTTTGCGATGTAAAGGTAAAGGAGACAATGTTAAGTTTATTAACCTTAATAATACGGGGGATGCTAACAATACTCCCAAAAAAAACAATGCGGGATTTTTCCGATTTAATTGGCTCGGGTGTTATCGTAAAGTCATCATAAGTTCTTGGTAAATGAAAAATGACATCAAGAAAATTCTTAATGTCAATTTGTGCGAGTGCGTCGGTTATTCGTTGAGACTTTGACAGGCTCATGACAGCCTCTATTCAACACCAACGATAAATGAATAAACTGGTTGTTGACCGGCGACAAGTTCAAACTCAATGTCAGGGTAATTAACTTCAAATTCTTCTAGGAGCGCTTGTGCTTCTTCGCTCTTGACGTCTTCGCCGTAAATAAGGGTAATAATGCTTGTCATCTCATCTGCCATTGCCCTAATTAATTCTTTCAAAGCATCAGCCTTATCTTTAACACTACATAAGATTTGCTTGCCGTTAAGCGCCATATAGTAGTCTTTTTTAACTTCTACGCCATCAATTGTCGTATCTTTAATTGCAAAAGTCACTTGGCCGGTTTTAATACTACCTAGACTGTCATTCATATCAGCAACGTTTTCATCAAAACTCATTTCCGGATTGAAATTCATCGCTGCAACAAGTCCTTGAGGAATGGTTTTAGAAGGAATAACGCTGGCATTAATCAGCCCTTCTTCTTTTAAAACATCGGCAGCTTGATTGGCGGCCATAATGATATTCCCATTATTAGGAAGAATGAAAATGTTCTTAGCATTAAGTTGACGGACAGCTTCTAAAAAATCTTCTGTCGAAGGGTTCATCGTTTGTCCACCCTTTACAACATAATCAACGCGATATTCTTTAAATAATTTTTCAAGACCATCTCCACTAGCAACAGCGATTATCCCATATTCTTTTTCAACATTTTGTGCGACCTTAACAGGTGAATTTTCAAAAGATGCATGATGAGCGGCACCATCGCCTAAGTGCGAATGTTGTTCACTCATATTCTCACATTTAAGGGTAAGAAACTCACCAAATTGTTGCGCATAATTGAATGTGTTACCTGGTTTAAGTGTATGGATATGGACTTTCAAAAGGTCATCATCGCGGACCATGACAATCGAATTTCCTTGCGAATTAATGACATTTGCAAAGCGTTTTTCTTGGAATGGACGTTTATTTTCACCATCACCAATTTTTAGAATAAATTCAGTACAGTAGCCAAATTCTTCGGTCGCTTCGATTGCGGCACCTGCCATTTGCACGGCTTGATTTTGCTCGACAGCGGTCGCAGTGGTCTTTGCAACAACACGACCAAGCATGCCTAATTGCATACCCGTGAAAATAGTCACAATTCCCGCGCCGCCACTATCAACAACACCCACTTCTTTTAAAACAGGTAATAAGTCTGGTGTTCTTTCGAGACTGGCTTCAGCTTCTTCAAGCAAGACTTCAAAACATTTTTCAATTGTCCAATCAGCTTTGACCTTTTCATTGAGCATCTCAGCAGCTTCACGAATCACCGTCAACATCGTTCCTTCAACAGGACGCATGACAGCCTTATAAGCGACATCACGACCACTCAACCAAGCTTCGGCAAATTCAAGCGCATTAATTTTTGTTTTTCCTTCAAGGGCATTAGCAAAACCACGGAAAATTTGACTAGTAATGACCCCAGAATTACCACGTGCACCCATAAGTAGACCCTTGGAAAATGCCTTGGCAATCTGATAAATATCACTATCATTACGATTAATAATTTCTTTGGCCCCACTAGAAATTGTGAGGTTCATATTCATCCCAGTATCGCCATCAGGAACAGGGAAAACGTTGAGTGCATCAATTGATGGATAGTTATTGTATAAATTGTTAGCGCCGGAGATGAGCATCTCCTTGAGGACTAAGCCATTTAGTTCTTTCATGTTTAAAAACTCCAATCGTTAAAGGATTACTTTAACGCCTTCAATAAAGACATTAATAGATTTAAATTTAATATCGAATTTCTTTTCTAAGACATATTTGATTTGTTCTTGGATACCACTGATAATTTCGGTAATTTTAAGTCCGTAAGCTACAATCACATAAATATCGACCACCCAACCATCACTGGTTTTTTTAGCGATAGCGCCGGGGGCATCTTTAGGATCACGTTTCAGCAGTTGTTCGAGAGAATTGGTGGATTTTTGTTTATGAGTTAAAGCGACCACACCATAGCAATTAAGCGCAGCGTCGTTAGCGACTGATTCAATCGCCTGACTAGAGATTGTAATGCCACCAAAAGGTGTATTTTTATCAATTGCCATTTGGCCTCCTTTATAGGTATAAATACCTATGTGATATTATACTATAAATGGGTAAAAAGGCAAATTATAGCGGTCTTAAATACGCTGTTAATCATCTCATTCAATGCCAATATCTCAATTCCAAACTATTGAAAGTAGAAAATGTGAAAAACCTACAATTTTTATCTATAATTCATGAAAATCTTGTGAAAAAACAGTTATAAGTTCTAGTGTGTTTTTAACATTAACAATGAAAACAATCTTCAAATATCAGAATTTTATGCGCGATAATCAATCTTTCTTCTTCGACATGAACAACATCAAGAACATCACTCGTCTCCCACTCACACATGTATTTAGCGGTGATGATCATTATCATTTACCAAAATAAACAAAATACCGATAAAATGAAAAACTATCCGTGACAGCAGTGTAACACCCAACTTCGGGAGGGTCTTTTTTAATAAAATATAAAAAGCCCGGCGACTCGCTATTCTTGCCCATGGGGCTACCTTCGCCACTACAGTGCTTAACTTCTGTGTTCGAGATGGGAACAGGTG
>CAYWQC010000029.1:0-11136 GCA_964460405.1 uncultured Staphylococcaceae bacterium
TAGTTCTTTATAGAAGCCTTTGCTTGACGTCATGCCACTCAATTAGTCTTTCAAGTAAGTATTCACATTATCTTCATTATAACTAATCCAATCCGCGCTCGTTTTTGCGTTTTTGACTGACTTTTGATAGCCACCAATGGCCATGCTAGCAAGTAGTTTACTTGTCTTATCATACCCACCTCTTCTCACTGTTAAGCGTGCGAGTAAATAACCGATACTAAGAATAGGATCAGGGCCATTACTGCCCACTACTACAAGTTTATCAACAAGACGAGGATGACTTTGAGCAAATTCTTGGGCTAAAAAACTTCCCATCGAATGACCGATGACATAAACCGGTTCTTCACCTCTAATTTCACGGCCAAGATGAGCTAGACCATCACAATAAAGTCTAAAAGCATGAGGGGGCACATTACCTAGTGTTTGTTCTTTACTCTTGACATTTTCACCTTGTCCAAAATAATCAAGACAATACACACTAAATCCTTGGTCATTGAGGAAAGTCGCAAAATCATCATAGCGGCTACTATGTTCCTCCATGCCTGTAATGAGGAGGATACGCGCCTTAGGTGCTTCTACTTCCCATTTTTTTCCGTGTAAGTTTAAATCGGATTTGATTTTTACAACAATCGCATGATCTTTCATATGTCTTACTCCTTATTTATATGTTAGCATATGCTCAACATTGTGTTTTCACTTTTTTAAGCCTTAATGTATCGCAATTTTTCGTATTAGCCTATATAATAAGCATTATCAAAAAGAAAAGAGTTTGCTATGCGTAAAGTAATTACTTATGGAACCTTTGATCTCCTTCATTATGGTCATATCAATATTTTAAGAAGGGCCAAAGAACAAGGTGACTGGTTAGTGGTGGCCCTATCTAGTGATGAGTTTAATGAGATTAAAGGTAAAAAAAGCTTCTTTCCTTATGAACAAAGAAAACGACTGCTTGAAGCGATACGTTACGTTGATGAAGTCATTCCCGAACATACATGGGAACAAAAAATTACTGATATCAAGTCCCATCATATCGATGTCTTTGTGATGGGTGATGACTGGACGGGTAAATTTGACGAGTTAAAAGCCTACTGCGAGGTTGTTTATTTACCTCGTACCCCGGAAATATCAACAACGGCGATCAAAGAGAAATTAAAAAAATAGCATGAATGAATTACAAGTCGTAATGCTTGATCTTTTTAAAGAGTTTAAACGGGTGTGTGAAAAACATTCTCTCACCTATTTTTTAATTGGTGGCACCGCCCTAGGCGCAATTCGTCACCAAGGGTTTATCCCCTGGGATGATGATCTTGATGTTGGAATGCCCCGACAAGATTATGACAAATTAATGGCGCTAGGACACGAATTCAAACATCCCTACTTTTTACAAAACTTTAAGAGTGACCCTAATTATACGCTTGGCTATGCAAAGTTAAGACATTCAGCGACAACATTTATTGAAAAAGTATATCAACACCAACATATTAATCATGGCATCTGGATTGATATATTCGCCATCGATGGCATGAGTAAACGTAAAAATGCTAAGCGAGCAAGAGGACCAAAACCGCATTTATTATGGTTCATGTTTTATTTTGCTTATCTAGGTCATTTCTTTGCCCCCTTGAAAAAGAAAACATGGCCCTTACAGCTTGTTCTTTATCTTGTCTCAATTATCTTTCTTCCCTTTAATATTGCTAACTATATGACGCGTCTTATTGTTAAATGGATGGCAAGGATTAAGTGGGAACAGGCCACACTGGTTGGCTCTTATCTCACGTGGGCCTTTAACAAAGAAGCGTTACCCAAAGCATTTTATGGCCAGGGCATCATGGTTAAATTTGAAGACGTACAAGCCCGTGTTCCTAGTCATTATCATGCTTATTTAACCGCTAAATACGGCGAATATATGAAATTCCCACCGCTTTCAGCGCAGGTGGGACATCATTATCATGCAGGTGTATCAACAACAATTTCTTATAAGGACTATAATAAATAAAAGGATTATTAATCAATCATCCACTTAAAAGCGTTGGGAAATATAGAAGCCCACGCTTTTTCATTATGTGGGGCTTTTTCTTGATAAAGATAGTTGATGTTCTCCCCTTCTTTATAACCTAGACGAATCAAATAGGGGACAGCAAAATCACAAAAGGGTTTAATGATAGTTTCTAAACCAATGCCACCCACCATAAAATAGAGTTTAGGGAAGGATATATCTTGCTTTTTCATCAGCATAATTTGTTCTTTAAATAGACGTTTCATATCTTTTTGATAGTGAATCATTCCTGCAGGTGTAAATACAAGCGCCCCCTTATAGAGATGAGGGTTTTTCAGGACCATGATGAGGGAAGCAATACCTCCCATACTCGAACCCCCAATATAGGTAAGATCGGGTTTAGTGCGATAATGCGTATCAATATAAGTTTTCAGTGTTTGCGACATGAACTCAGCATAGAGATGTCCCTGAGGTGGCAGGGAACTCGTGCTTTTTGCCGTGTACTCTTTTTTGACATTTAATAAGGATAATTCTAAAGAACGATACGTTTTTGAAGAATCTAGACCAACGACAATAAAGCCGTCAATGACGTTCGTCGCACTCATATTATCAAGGGCGCGATGCACCTTCCACGCCCCAACTTTAAAATGTGTATCCTTATTGAAAAACAAGTTTTGACCATCATGCATATATAGAACAGGATAGCGTTGATGGTGGTTTTGCTCATAATGAGGTGGAAGATATACGCGCACTGTGCGAAGTGACTCTAATAACTCGGGAGCAAGAATATTAAACTTTTCGATTTTACCTTTAATGGTTGTTTTTTTCATATTCATAGGCATGCTTACACGCATCTTCGATACGATATTTTGCTTTAAATCCTAATAATTGTTGAGCTTTCGTGACATCAGCATAGTTTTCATCAACATCACCCGCTCTACGTGGTTTGATTTCATAGGGGATTTTAAGATGGTTAGCCGCTTCGTAAGCATGGACAAGTTCTAAGACACTTGTGCCGCGACCTGTTCCTAAGTTAATGGGTTCATAGCCGTCTACTTTAGCCATATTTTCTAAGGCAAGCACATGCCCCTCAGCTAAATCAACGACATGAATATAATCACGTACACCCGTACCATCAATGGTTTGATAGTCATCGCCATAAACGGACAAGCAATCAAGCTTGCCAGCGGCGACTTTGGAAATATACGGCATGAGATTATTAGGCGTCCCTTGAGGATCTTCGCCAATTAACCCGCTTGGATGGGCGCCGACTGGATTAAAATAGCGTAAAGCAATTGCTTTAAACCCGGGATGGGCAAAACAAAAATCACGAAGAATGTATTCAATCATTAATTTTGTGGTGCCATATGGATTAGTGGTCTCACCGATGGGATCGACTTCACTCAGGGGCACATGATTAGGGGTGCCATACACTGTCGCACTGCTCGAAAAGACGATTTGTTTAACATCAAACTCAAGCATGAGCTCAAGAAGGGAAAGCGTTGAGTCAAGATTGTTACGATAATACGCAAGTGGCTTAAATACAGATTCCCCGACAGCTTTCAGTCCGGCAAAGTGAATGACACTATCAAATTGATGGAGGGCAAACACCTTTTTCAGTGCGTTTTTATCCACCATATCTACTAGATAAAAGGGCGGTTTAACCCCACTTATCTTTGCAATTTTATCGACGACTTCGATTTTTGAATTAACGAGATTATCAATGAGCACAACCTCATGGCCACTCGCAATTAACGCAACCGCAGTATGTGAACCAATAAACCCTGTTCCACCTGTGACTAATACTTTCATTATCTTTACCTCTCTTTATATATTTTACGCCTTAATACCTCGTTTTTAAAGGTTAAGGCTTTATTTAAATCATCAAATACAGCAATAAAATAATAATCACCCATGCCGGCAGCGAGAATTTCGGGATAAACACCACTTTCTCCTATCTCGCGATGATAAATTTCGATGATGTCTTGGTTAGTAAGGTCATAGTCTTGTAACCATTCCTTACGTCGACTGACACTGATCGCGTAATGGCGAGGTTGCTCAACAACAAGTGGGTCTTTCCCTGCCATCACTTGGGCATATACCTGATAAGGATCAACACCACTAGCAAGTCTCATCATATTAGGAATGTGTCCTCCAGGGGAACGCATATTGACTTCTAGACCAATAAATTCCCCGCGTTTAGCAAAGGGTGTATCCTCTGTGAGCAAGAAAAATTCAAGATGAACATTTCTTCCCCTAATATTGAAGGCTTGAATGACACGCCGGCCTGCTTCTTCTAGAGCCTCAGGCACTCGAGGAAGTGCATAATAATAATCATCAACGAGGCCTTGGGCAATATCACTATTAGCAACAGGGAAAACATGACTTGTTGAAAACACGACTTCACCTTGAAGGTCGACAATTGCATCATAACTATGAATGATACCTTCAATAAACGGTTCAACAATATAAGCGACATCTTTTTTCATTGCAAAAAAGGCTTGTTTCTCACTTTCATTACTAATTTTGAAGCTGTCACTAGCACCGACACCAACATCGGGTTTAATAAAAAGCGGGTAGCCATAATCTTCAAGAAAGTCATCAAAGTCGTCCCTTGTTCTAACAAGGGCATGACGGGCATACTTAACATTGGCTTTTCGATAGTAGTCTTTCATCTTCGACTTGTGCTTTATATCAATGAGTTGTGAGGGCTTAAGACCCTCAATATGAAAGTCTGCTCTTAGCCTTGCATCCGTTTCCAACCAATATTCATTGTTCGACTCAAGATAGGTAATACGTCCATGTTTAAAAATTAGATAGGCAACAGCGCGATACACTTGATCATAGTCATTAAGATTAGGACAGTAATAATATTCTCCCACTGCGGCTTTTAACAGTGGTGTAAGTTCATGATAGGGCGTCCCACCTACCGCATAAACCTCAAAGCCTGCCTCTTTTAATGCAGCGCAATATTGGTCATAAATGATGGGAAAGTCGGGACTAATAAAAACAAAGTTGGGCATAAACGTCTCCTAACTCAAATATTATCATAAAAAACCATCGCGTTTGCGATGATTTATCTTTTTGGAATTGTCATTCTTACTTAATAGCTTTGCCCATTTCAAAGGCATCGTTAAGGGCTGTGCCCTTGTTAATATCACCGATGTCATTCACACCAGGAACAAGTAATACTTCCGATTCGGTAATCCCAAATGAATTAAGAATGCGTTCAAATGAGAATTTGACACCAGTAAACATGTCCATGCTTTCATCTTCACACACAGCGATCAAATAAGCTTTAGTAAACTTTAAGTCGCGTTTACGCTGTGGCACTAGATAAGCATAGAGTTTATCAACGAATAATTTAACAGAGGCCGCCATAGCGCCAAAATAAACAGGGGTGACAAAAACAATAATATCACTGACTTGGACATAGGGTGAAACAGCATTAAAATCATCATCAACTAGACTTGGTTTACCCTTGCGCCATGCATTTTCAAAATCACGTGCAGGTAAAATCTTTTTATTAGCAGCGTCAAAACGATGCACTGCATTATCACTTGCTCTTGCGCCCTTAATAAACGCATAAGCAAGGCTCATTGAATTTCCTTCTTTACGGGCACTTCCCGTCACCACTAAAATGTTTTTTGCCATTATGTTCACTCCTAATACATGTCTATTATAGCAAATTATTTACCGATTTGCACAAGATTAAACGATTAATGAATAAAACGAGCAATGACCTTCTCAAATTGATAAATGAGATAGAAAAGCAAGATTACAATATAACTCATGCCAATAATGAGTAACACGAATTCAAGAGTATTTTGATAGGAAAATACAATTTGACCAGGGATAAACGTAAACACTGCCACACCTACTGCCCTTGTGGCTACCGTGGTAATTAAGAAGTAAAAAACATTCATTTTACTAAGTCCCACTAGGAGGGTAATCTCATCATCAGGAAAGAAAGGGAGTAACATCATCACAGGATAATACACATAAGCTTTACTCGCCAAGCGGCTTTGATATTGATTGTACGTGTCTTGACCAATAATCTTTACGACAAATCGATCGCCTAAAAAACGCCCGATTAAAAAGTTTATAAGACTAGCAATGACCATCCCTGTCAAAACAGTAATAAACGTCTCAAGTGGAGTGAATAGGGTGAGTCCTAAGGCAATAAATTGTAATGTTTGTCCAGGAATAATAAATAAGACAACATTCGTAAACACTTGGATGAGAACAAACAATACATAAGCCCATATCCCAATTGAATCTAAATAGACGGTTAAATCCGTGAGGGTCAGTCCGCTAAGATGAAAGATGAGAAAAAATAAGCCACCGATTGCAGCGTAGATAACAAACACAGTTAAAACTTTGAGTAGTTTAAGCAAGGTTGTCTTCTTTGCCTGAGTTGTCATTTAGCTCACCATTTATGTTTATGAACACGGTCTAGATCAAATGTTTGATAACCTTCTTTTGTCTCATCAGGAACACCAAAAGCAATGATTGAATAAAGACGATAACGCGGTTCGATTTTCAAGACTTCCTGTACATGTTGATTGTTGGCTTCTGATTTAGCCGCCCCCAACCACACAGCCCCCAAATTAAAGGAGGTAATGGCGTTGAGTAAATTCATCGTCACCGCGCTGGCATTATTATTGAGTAAAAATTCATCATCTTCATGGACAGTATCGCCAAACACAAAGAATGCATAAGGTGAGCGACTAAGAATATTGAAAGATGGTGAACATTCACCAAGTTTTTTAAAAAGTTTTTCATCATGTGCATAAAAAATATGAATAGGTCGGCGATTTTTTGCACTGGGTGCGACCAGCCCTGCTTTGATGATGTCATCAATAATAGTTTCTTCAATTTCGGCGTCCTTAAATTGGCGAATACTCCGTCTTCTTAGCATTGTATCAAGGGCGGGATTATGAGAGTTGTACTTCATTCCCTTATACTCCTTAAGGAGGGTATTGTAGTACGTAATAATTTCTTTACGGGTGATAATACCAATAAAGAAACCACGATCATCAACGATTGGGATATAGTTTTGATTGATAGCAACGACAAAGAGTTCATCAATATCAACATCAATATGGCTGACCTTATAGTCGCGTAGACGCTTAATATCACTGATGGGCTTTTCCATCGCCTCAGCATGGACAGCAGCAGCCTCGAGATACCATAAAAGATCACCTTCGGTAATCGTACCAAGATAATAGCCATGTTCATCAAGAAGCGGTACCGAAGAGTAACGGACATTCTTTAAAAGTTCTAGCGCCGTCTTTACGCTCATATCGTGGGTTAAGAATAAAACATTCTTTTTTGGTGTTAATAAAAATAATACATTCATAATTGACCTCGCATTTTAACGTTCCTATTATACTACAAATGTAAGCGGTTTTATATGCCCTCATTTCAATCCATGAACAAGGGCATCTTTAGCAAGGTCCTTGTTCAACAAAAAATGAACTTGTATTCACAAAACCATCATTTACTACTCGTTTTAGAGCTCAATTTAGGGCATTCCTAACCGCTTTCATAAAATTGTTTGTCTTTGTGAAATGAAAGCGGTAAAGTCACTTAAATAATGACAACATACGACCATATCATCTACTTTTTATACACATGAACTATAAATATAAAAGTAAAAACAATTGATAAATTCACAGTAAGATAACCCCCTAGTTTACGCATAAATATTTTCCTATCTAGATATATGCTGACACTTGGGGTAACATATACATATAAAACTACACAAAGGATTATTATCATTATGGCTATTTTAATTCGTAAAGACTACGACGAAATGTCGAAGGCTGCGGCCTTTCTTATTGCAGAACAAATCAAAGCAAAACCAGATTCAGTCATCGGTTTAGCGACTGGTTTTACACCCATTGGTGTTTACCGGGAACTGATCAAGATGTTTAAATCAGGTGACATCTCTTTTAAGGATGTTAAAGCTTTCACGCTCTATGAATATCTTGGTGAAGGGTTTGACATTATTAAACCTTATGGCCTTGATAAGTCATGTGCCCGCTACATGCATGAAGAATTTTTCCGTCATGTTGACATCAAGAAAGAAAACATCTTTTATTTTGATGGCTACACTAAAGACCCCAACAAAACATGTGTTGACTATGAAGCAAAAATCAAAGAAATGGGTGGCATCGACCTCCAGCTTTTAGGGATTGGTCGTGATGGACACTGGGGATTCAATGAACCTGGGTCAAGTTTAGGTTCACGTTCCCATGTTGTTGCTCTTACTAAACAAACACTCGATGACAACTATGAGGATTTTTATCGTAAAGAAGGCATTAGCCGTGATGAAATGCCGCACTTCTGTCTCACAATGGGGGTGGGTACAATTCTTGATGCCCGTCGCCTCATTCTTCTTGCAAGTGGGACAAAAAAAGCCCACATCATTAAAGAAGCCCTTGAAGGTTGTCTGACTTCCCGTGTCACCGCCAGTGCAATTCAACTCTATACGGGTGAAGCCACTGTTGTCCTCGATGAAGATGCGGCCGCGCAACTATCAAATATTGAACACATCAAACACACCGAGACAATATCAACAAAGTATAAAGTTAGAGCTGAGTAATCAGCTCTTTTTTGATCGATTACAGGAGGAACAAGGATGAAAAACTGTTTAATTGTTGTGGATTATCAACACGACTTTATCGACGGCAGTCTTGGTTTTACTGGGGCTAGTAACATTTACCCATATATTCTTAGTCTAATCGAAAAGTTTATGCATGAAGGCGACGACATTGTCTTCACCCGTGACCATCATGATGACAATTATCTTACAACTGAAGAAGGGCAACATTTACCGATCAAACACTGTATCAAGGGTAGTGAGGGTATCCACTTTTACAAGCAACTAGAAACAATCGCTAAAGACTATCCCGTTTTTCATAAAGCAACTTTTGGCAGTTCAAAACTGCTCAAACATCTCGAAAGCAAACCATACAACAACATCATCCTCATCGGACTCGTCACACACATCTGTGTGATCGCTAACGCAGTCATCGCAAAAAGCGCCCTACCCAATGCCCACATTATTGTTGACACTAAAGGTGTTGCTTCGTTTGATAAAGTATTAGAACAAAAAGCCCTTGATGTGCTCGCTGGACTTCATATTGAATTAGTTTGATACTTGTTTGATTAAAGCCATGGTCCGCGCTTTATATTCTTGCTTGAGATTAGAAAAGTAAAAGAACGGCATAATTAGAGCAAAAGATGCAAGGATACTTTCGGTTTTAAAGGTGAGCAGCATAATTGATTCAACACTACCACGCGTGACTAACACAATAAACGAAAGCATGAGAAAATACCCCGGAGCGGGCATTTTTTTCATGAAAACGAGAATTTTAATAAATAGTGT
Organism: uncultured Staphylococcaceae bacterium; assembly: GCA_964460405.1. Taxonomy (GTDB): domain Bacteria; phylum Bacillota_I; class Bacilli_A; order RFN20; family CAG-826; genus DATESG01. The sequence continues at coordinate 9,393 of CAYWQC010000029.1, forward strand.
CAAAAGAATCGCTAAGTAGACGAGGAAGCCAACGAGTCCGAAAGCATGGAAAATTTCAAAATATCCACTGTGATAATTTCCATATCCGCTACTTGACCAACTAGGATTTTCAAGAACAATACGTTCATGGAATAACAGGCGGTTAATGTAAATCCCATCACCTAAAAATAGCGAGCGTGAACGTGAACTAATCAGATCATAGGCTAGACGCCACAGTTCAACACGAGCGTGTAAGGTCCTTTCACCAATTTCAAGAAGGTCAAGAGGGATAAGGTTTGTTAATGCCCGTGCGATGAGGGTAGTTGAGAGTGCAGGCGTAAAACGGAAAATAGCGACGACAGCGACAAAAACAAAGAATAATCCAAGTTCAATAATGAAACGAACGCGATGTTTTTTTAACAAAAGAAAGACATGACGGAAGAAAACAAATAAAAATGTTAAGACAGATAAAATCATATTTGTTTTCGAAAACGTAAAGTAAATGGCGACAATGAGTGGGAGTGTTAGAAAAATGTAAAAGAAACGGCGCTTTCTTGTTTTGTAGAAAAAGTACATGAAGACTGCAAACATAAAAGCGGTTAATAAAAAGCTAGCAAAAGTGTTGCGATTATCATAAGGTCCAAGGGGGACAGGAATGCTGGCGTTACCATAACCAATACGAACAAGATCAAGATAGACATCAAATTCGACGATGAAAGAGTATAGGGCAATGCCAAGTCCATAAAGGATTAAGGCATGACTAATTAATAACACGAAACCGCGGAAGAAAAATTTCCGTGGTAAGACAATTGCCATCAAATAAATGTAGGAGGCACTCACAAACAAGAGCATTAATGAGCGAAATTTATCAGCAACGCTAATGTTTAATACCATCTGGGTGATGTCACCTTCTCCTGTTGTCACATTAATAACTTGATCCATTGGCATAATAATGAGATTTAGCACATTAAGTGCGACAATAATAAGGAGGCCATATAATAAAAAGTAGCGGATTTTTGTCTGTTTTTTATCGTATTGCTGCACGAATATCGTAAAGAATATGAGTGACAAATTCGTCACAATCAAAATTAAAAAGCCAATAAAATCTTGGTTGGCAAAAACAATTCCATTAGGAGCATATGTTTGTTCATAAATAAGAAAAGTAAATGCACTAATGAGAATAAAGGGAATAAACGATGAATAGCGATTCAAAAAAGATATTTTGTTTTTCGTCATAACTCAAGTTTACCCCTTTATTGTATGTAATACAATTTATATATAAATATGGAAAATTGAATGCTAATATATTTATCTATTTGTTTAGTGTAAAATGAAGATACTCAATAATTCCAAGAGGGAACTTATGAAAATCAAATCCAAGCACTACTTATTATGTCTCTTTGCTCCCCTTATTATCGGGACGCTTTTTAATACTGACTCTTCGACGCCAGTAAAGGCGACAAGTAATCCTAATCTACCTGCTGAATCTCGACCTACCAATATTAATGTGACCGACCAAGATGGTAACTTTTTATCTTCATATTATAGTGCTATCAACGGTAAAAGTGGCGATCAACTCCTATCCGCACTCAACGCAATCATCGATGATCATCGCGAGTACAACTATGAGAATACTACTGACCGCCTTATTTATAAAATCATTGACCGTAACTGGACACTCAGTCCATTAAGTCCCACCGAATTACAAAACTTTAATTATGATAGTGATAACCCCTATATACGTAAACTATATGCTGATTACAAT
>CAYWQC010000030.1:0-11081 GCA_964460405.1 uncultured Staphylococcaceae bacterium
AACAATGTCGTTAAATGGATAAATCATTAATAGTTTATAAGCATCAATCACTTCCTCAGTTTTGACACCATGAAAACTTTCAAGAATAATATGCTTTTCGGCCTTTAAACTTTTAATAAATTGGCGGAGTACTTGCCGGAAACTCTTGGAAATGAGAATACCGGTCATCGAATCAACGCGGGCAGCATCAAAATTAATGAGGGCGTACTCGTTAGTAAGGTGAAATTTTTTCATATGAGTCCTCCTTAATGAGGGATATACTCCTATATTTTACCTTATTTACCGCATAAAAGCAGATAATCATTAAGAAAAGGTGTTTATTACCCTCACTTTTTTGGGGTAAAGCTGATTAAGACGCCTTAGCGGTATCACTATGAGGGTAGGCTTTAATGGCTTCACCTAATATCTTAATTGCGCGTCTTAATGTTTGCTCTTCATAAATAAACGCCAGTCGAATTTGGTTTTTCCCACGGTAATCAGAATGATAAAAATCTTTCGCGGGAGCGACAAAGACGGTTTCACCTTCAAAGGCGAACTCATTGAGCATCCATTTGGCAAAGGTGCCACTGTTGGTGAAGGGGAGTGTGACGATAAGATAGAAGGCCCCCTCAGGCATGTTATAGGTAATGCCATCAATCTTAGCTAGAGCTTCAACAACGGCATCACGACGGGCCTCATATTCTTTGGCCATATCACTAAAGTAATTATCTTCAATGTCATATAAAGACGCCGCACCGACTTGATTGAGGGTTGATACACTGAGTCGTGATGAGGCTAGTTTAATGGCTTCACCCATGAATTCTTTATTCTTAGAAATAAGCGCACCAATACGGGCGCCACAAGAACTATAACGCTTCGATACACTATCAACGAGGATAAGATGTTTGTCTAAACCCTTCATCGTTCCAAACGAGGTGTGTTTAGCGTCTTTGAAAACAAATTTAGAGTACACTTCATCAGCAATAATGAAGATATTGTGTTTGAGGGCGATATGTCTAATCATTTCGATTTCTTCGCGGGAATAGACAGTACCAGTGGGGTTATTAGGGTTGGTAATGATGATCGCTCGTGTTTTTGGAGTAATGAGCCGTTCAATCTTCCGCGCCGATGGGAGGTGATAACCATTTTTTTCATGGGTTGGGATGGTCACCTTATTGACATTAAGTTGCTGGAGGAAAAAGCTTGTATTGACATAAAAAGGCTCGGGAATAATGACTTCATCACCAGGATCACAGGTGATTGAAATTGCAAAGTTTAGGGCTTCAGAAGCGCCATTTGTAATAAGAATATCTTCTTTATGGAGACGAATCTTTTGCCGTTTATAATAAGCAACGACACTGTCAAGAAGGCTATCGATGCCTCTTGTTGGGGCATAGGAAATCACTTCCTCTTCAATCTCCTTAACTTTCTTTAAAAATATTGGGGGCGTAGGAAGGTCAGGTTGACCAATGTTGAGGTAGTGGACTTTAATCCCTCGTTCCTCAGCTTTTCTAGCTAGGGGGAATAATTTTCTAATGGGGGAGCGCTTCAGCGCTAAAATACGTTTTGATAGTTGCATGTTTTTATTGCTCCTTTATTGATATAGTGAAAACACCTTGTATTTTTCTATCGATAAGTGTTGACCGACTTTACTAAAATAACATAATTTTGGGCGTTTTAGTGATAAAATGCTTATGTAACCGCTATGAAAAAGAGGAAATAACTATGAAATTTAGTCGTGAAATTGGTGAGTCCCTCACCCTAAAATTTGGGCAAATTGCTCGTGATTTACAAAGTAAGGGCCATGACATTATCTCAATGGCAGTGGGTGAACCCAACTTTGAAACACCCGCCTTTTTAAAAGAAGCACTCTTTCGTGCGGTCAATGAAGGATATACCCATTATTCAAATTCACAGGGCCTAATGGCATTAAGAGAGGCGATTGTGGGCGATTTAAACGCTCGTTATTTTAGCGATTATAAGTCTGAAGATGTGATGATTACCCCCGGGGTCAAATCCGCACTTCATTTATCGCTTTCAGCAATCTTAGAACCAGGTGATGAGGTAATTATATTAAGTCCCTACTACGTGAGTTATCCACCGCTTATCAAAATTGCAGAACCAGAAGCGAAAATCATTGATGTTCCCGTTAATGAAGATCATACCATCGATCTTCTTTCCCTTAGTAAGGCATTTAATGAACGGACAAAATGTATCATTGTTAATTCCCCAAGTAATCCCAGTGGAAAAATGATGTCACAACAAGAAATCACGACAATCATTCAACTCGCCAAACAATATGATAGTTATATCCTCAGCGATGAAATTTATGAAAAACTCGTGTTTAACGGCCAGGTATTTCATAGTTTTTTAGGAAGAGGTGCTGATGAACGGCTTATTTATACGAATGGCTATTCAAAATCCTATTGTCTAACGGGATGGCGGATTGGTTATGTTGTTGCCCCCAGTGAAGTGATGAACAAAATGCTGAAACTGCAGCAAAACATTAATACTAACACCAATACTTTTGTGCAAAAAGCGGTGCTATCAATTTATCAACAACCGCACGACCATCTTAGTGATTATTTAGTCAAACTTGAAGCAAGAATGCGCCGTCTACATCAATTTATCCGCAATTCAAAACTGATGAAGGGGCAGATGCCTGAAGCCGGGTTTTTCTACTTTGTAGATATTTCAGCTTCGGGCCTTACCTCGCTTGACTTCGCGGAAAAACTCATCAAAACTACCGGTATCGTTGTTACCCCTGGTATTGGGTTTGGTCCCCATTTTGATCAGTTTGTGCGCTTTTCACTGGCCATCGATGACGCTACCCTTGATAAGGTCTTAGATAAATTAGCCGCCTTTGAAGCCTCGTTTTAATCAAGCATGAGTTTTTACATATAAAAAAATCTCACATGTGGATGATGAGATTTTTTGATACATATTTATTCGTGTTTTTTAATGTAGCGATCGTAGAGACTATTTTTATTACTATTAAAGAGCAGGGCGACAATCTTAGTCGCCTCCTTTGTTTTATAACCGGAAGCGATTAATGTTTCAACATGGGCAAGTGCCTCATCTTCGCTAGTCGACACTTCCGTGTTATTCCCACCTACGACAAGGACAATTTCTCCTCTGATGGCTTGATAGTCAAGGTCAAGAAACTCTTTGAGAGTCCCATATATATACTCTTCATGTAGCTTTGTGATTTCACGAACAAGACTGGCCTCGCGGTCACCGAGAAGGGCATATAAAAACCGGATTGTTTTTTCAATGCGGTGCGGGGCTTCATAAAAAATGAGTGTTTCTTTTTTTGCTTTTAAAATGTCGAGTTCATCCCGTTTCGCTTTTAAATCAAGAAAGCCATGAAAATAAAAGTGTTGACTAGGAAGACCTGAACCCACTAGCGCGGGAAGAAGGGCACTTGGACCGTTAATAACAGATACATGAATGTCATTATCAAGAAGAAGACGAACGAGACGAGCGCCTGGATCACTGATGAGGGGATAACCGGCATCACTGACATATGCCCCCTTTGTGCCTGCTTCAATGCGTTGAATAATCTCAGCACTTTTAGCCTCTTCATTGAATTGATGAAGACTAACAAGTGGTTTAGAGATGCCTAAATGGGCAAGGAGTTTTCGTGTGACGCGACTATCTTCACAGGCAATAAAGTCAACCATGCTTAGTGTGTCTTTGACGCGGGGACTGATTTCACTGAGGTTACCAATCGGTGTTGCGACTAAATAAAAGGGGGTCGTAGAAAAAGACTTATTTTTTCTCATTATATTTTTTCCACGATTGATTGAATTCATCAAGAGGAACGGTTAAATATTCATTTCCTCCAACGAGTTGAATGCTACGATTGATGACATTGTAAGATTTAACTTTATAATATGTTTTTTGATTATCGTTCGTAAAACGGGCATTAATACGGGGGAAGTCTTTCTTGGCTTCACTATAGTAGTCATCCTCATATTTTAAGCAACAAATCAGTTTGCCACAGTGGCCAGAAAGTTTAGGAATATTGAGAGCGAGCATTTGGTTTTTAGCCCGACTAATCGAGATACCATCAAATTCATTGAGAAAGGTTGAACAGCAAATAGGAAAACCACAGATACCAATGCCTCCAACAATTTTAGCCTTATCGCGACTGCCGATTTGCCGGAGTTCAATGCGCGTGTGCAGTTGTGAAGCAAGGGCCTTAAGAAGGTCACGGAAGTCAACACGATTTTCCGAATAATACACAAATAAAGCCTTGCTACGATCAAGACTATATTCGGTTGAAAGTAAGACCATTTCCAAACCTAATTCCTTGATTTTAGCAACACAAAACTCATGGGCGGTTTTGGCGTCTTCGATATTTTGTTGATAGCGGCGTTTATCGTCTTCATCTGCCTTACGGAGGATGGGTTTGAGTTCAAGCGAAGAGGCAAAATCCGCGATTGGACGCACCTCCGCGGCGACACGACCTATTTCAATGCCTTGAACTGTTTCAACAATGACCAGGTCATCGATTTGAAGCTGATCGTCAGGGCAGGAAAAGAAATAGGTTTTTGGACCATTATTAAAGACAATACTAACAAAGTATTGATTACGGCTTGTGTTTGGTTGTTGTTCACTCATGGGTAGACTCCTTTGCGATATGGATGAAAACGTGATCAAGTAAGAGATTAATGTTCACGTTACTATCAATTCTTGTGATCGCTTCAATGATGGTTTTAATACTTTGAAGCGGGGTTGAAAAATGTTTAGCAAGACGGCTTGTATATGATACAAGACTAGGCAGATAAAGACTACCTTGCAAGTTATAGTTTACTATATCTTGGAAAAATGCCAGCAACATTTGTAAATATAGGCGTGCTTCATCACGACTATTAATTGCTTTGTTAGCAATTTTCATCGAGGCATACACACCTTCCTCAGCGGAAAGCGCGAGTTGATCAAGGACTAATAGAAGCGTATCTTTAACTTTAAGATACGTGTCATCCTCGCTTAATTTTTCAATCGTAGTAGGAAGATTTACCACGAGTGAGAGGAGTTCGATATCCACGAGGGGGATATCTAGTTTAACCGTTTCATTTATCAATGTGTCACGAGGAATAAGCTTAAGAGGAAGATTTTGCACGCGACTAATAATGGTTGGTAAGACACGGGCCTCATTTTCCGTTGTCAGTATTGCAAAGACATTGTCGTTAGGCTCCTCTAAAAACTTTAGCAGTGAATTAATCGCTTCTGGTGTCATCTTTTCGACTTTATGGATGACATAGATGAGGCGGCCAGCTTTTTCCACACTCGTGCGGGCAAAGGCGCTTTCTAAGTCGAGAATCCGCTCTTTTTTAATACTGCCTTCATCACCATCAAACATATAAAAATCAACATAACTACCATCCGCGATACGTGAACACGATAGACAGGTTTCACAGGCAAGGGGATGAGGTGCTTCACACACAAGTGAGGCAGCAAGATATAGGGCGACCTCCTTTAAAGGTGTGCCAGGTTCACCATGGAGTAAATAAGCATGCGATAAATGTCCCTGAAAGAGCGCCCTACTAAAGGTTTGATATAGGGGTGGTTGATAGTTTAAAAGATAATCATGAATATTCATTTACTGAATTCGATTTAAGATCGCCTCGATTGCATCTTTACCAACATGTGCTTCATCTTGAGAAGCATCAATCACGACATAGCGATCTGCGTAGGTTTTTGACAGTTGGAGAAAGGTTTGACGGACCCGGTTATGAAAATCAAGTTTTTCAAGATCAAGACGGTTGACCTCACGGTTTTTATTTTGGGAAATACGCGCAAGCCCTAACACAGGATCAATGTCAAAAAGGAGTGTAAGGTCAGGAAATTTATTATCCGTAGCAAAGAGATTAATATTAAGCACGGCGTCAATTCCTAAACCACGCGCCCCACCTTGATAGGCAAGACTTGAATCAATATAACGGTCACAAATGACAATTTTACCTTCGGCTAGTGCAGGTAATACTTTTTGTACGAGATGTTGGCGCCGTGAAGCCGCATAAAGGAGGGCTTCTGCGCGAGCATCTAAATCGGTATTGGCCTTATCTAAAATGACATTGCGGATTTGTTCGGCAATAGGGGTTCCACCAGGTTCACGTGTAAATAAAACTTGGTAACCTAAACTTTCTAAACTGGCAACTATCCGTTTTGCAGCGCTAGTTTTACCACTGCCTTCTGGGCCTTCGAGGGTGATGAACATAAACTTTCTCCTTACTTGATTTCTCGACGATTTTCGAGTGCTTTAAATAGGGTGAGACTATCGATATAGTCGACTTGTCCCCCCATCGGGAGACCATAGGCAATTCGACTGACTTTGACGGGTTGATCGCCAAGCTGTTTGGCTAAATACAAGGCGGTAATTTCCCCTTCAATGGTGGGATTAGTGGCGATGACAATTTCTTGTATGTGTTCTTCATGAATACGCGTAATTAATTGATTGATTGTTAAATCATCAGGATCAATGTTGCTGGTAGCACTCAGTAATCCTCCTAAGACGTGGTAGCGGCCATTAAAATCATCGATTTTATCAAAACCAGCGGTATCTTTAGGACTCGCCACGACAATAACAGTGCTACTATCACGTGATGGATCACTACACATTTGGCAGCGTTCTCCTTCGGTGTAGAGGCCACAAGTTGGACAAGTGTGAACCTTTTTTTTCACCTCTAAGAGTGAAGCTGCAAATCCTTCAACAACGTCGGGATGCATACTTAAAATTGCATACGCCATTCTTTCCGCACTTTTAGTGCCGACACTAGGCAGACGTTTGAGATAATCCACAAGCAGTTCAAGGGAACTTAATTTTTCCATTAAAATAATCCTTTGGTGGTGCCCGTCACTTCTTGGTTGATCTTTTCTTCCTCAGTGGCAATCTTCTCGAGCAGTTCATTGACGGCAAGAATCAGCATCGTTTCGATCATTTCCTTGTTATCCTTGTCAAATAAATCATCTTCAATACTCACTTCGACAATTTCACGACTACCGAGCATAGCGACTTTAATGCCACCACCTTTAGTGACACTAAATTCTTGCTCGGCAAGTTTATTCATTTCTTTTTGTAATTGGGCCTTCATTTTGTTGGCCTGTTTTAATAGGGCTTGCATGTTTTGCATATTAGATAACTCCTTCTAAATCTTTACTAATGTTTTTATCTTTGGGTAAACGGTTAAGTTGATAGAGGTTAGAAAATTTCTTATGAAAGGTTTCTTGTTCCTTGCGATTGAGGGCATAGATGAGCACGCGTTTTTGTGTGAGGCGTTCAAACAAGTCTGCTAAACCTTTTTGGTTGGCCTTGATATTAACAAGGTCGGCCTGCTCTTTAAAGTCATAAACAAGGACAAGCAGCTCATCCATATAAATATAGGGGACGCCTTCACTTAGTAGTGAGGCATATTCAGAAATAGCAAAATCAAAGACCAGGGGATCGAGTTGAGGCCATATGTCTCTAGTGATGCGCTGTCTTTCATCTTTATCGCCAAGGCTAGCGGCCTTAATAAGGGTGTCATCACTAAGACTGATGGTTTCCCCTTCTTGATAAAACTCAAGCTTAGTCATTTGATTGGCGGTGTCTTTTTCTTTTGCCTCTTTTTGTTTGAGAAGACTGTCTAATTTTTGGCGATTATCGACAAGTGGTTTTGTAGGAGGGGGATTATCTTCCTGCATAAAGGGGGGTAATTCTTCCTCTAAACTCTGTTTTTTAATCGGGGCTTTAACCGGTGAAGTCGCCGACTTCACACCGGGATTAGGTCTTGTCCAATCTTGCTCTTGTCGCGATGGACGAGGCAGTGTTTCATCTCCGAGTGTGGCAACTTGGAGAAGCGCTAATTCGAAGAGACTACGGATATCACTGCTAAATTTATATTCAGTTTGTGTTTTCACAAAAATATCAATGGCCTTATTAATGAGACTAATCGTGAAAAGGGAAGATAATTCAGAGGCACTATTTTCATCAAGAAGTACGAGTAAGTCTTTTTGTCCAGTTTTGATAAAAATCAGTAAATCCTTAAGCATGACGAGTAAATCACTCGTGAGACGTTTAATATCAATGCCATCATTGATAAAATCAGTCGTCTTACTTAAGAGGGTCTTAATATCATTGGTGACAAGCGCTTTGAGTAGTTTCGTCTTTTCTTCGGTGTTAGTTAGGGCAAAAATATCAAGAACGGCTTTTTCTTCTAAAGTGTTGTTGGCATAGGCAAGCACTTGTTCAAGCATGGAAAGGGCATCACGAACACCACCGTCGGCAATTTTAACTAACATATCAAGTGCCTTGTCTTCATAGTCGACTTTTTCACTTTTAAAAATTTCAATGATGCGGTTCTTAATGTCATGATCACTAACTTTTGCAAAGTTATAACGTTGACAACGACTTAAAATCGTCGGAATCACTTTATGTGGTTCAGTGGTCGCTAAAATAAAAATCACATTGCGGGGTGGTTCCTCAAGTGTTTTCAGAAGGGCATTAAAAGCCGAGGATGTCATCATATGCACTTCATCAATGATGTAAACCTTATATTGCCCCTTGATTGGCGAGTAATTAATCTTTTCAATGAGATCACGAACATCATCGACACCATTATTACTAGCAGCGTCAATTTCAATGACATCTGGATGCGTGCCTTCATTAATTTCTTTACAGTTGGCACAGTGATTACACTGATGACCAAGTCCCTGTTCACAGTTAAGGGCCTTAGCAAAAAGTTTTGCCATTGTTGTCTTGCCTGTGCCCCGGGGACCCGCGAACAGATAAGCATGGGCAATACGATGCGATTTGAGGGCGTTTTCTAGCGTAGTGACAATCGCTTTTTGACCGGCAACCTCTTTAAATGTTAAAGGACGATACGTCCTATATAGTGCTTTATAACTCATATATTTTACCTGTGGTTATTATACAATAATAAAGGTCGACTTAAAACTTAAAAAAGGCAAATGGCCAAAACGACAAGCGATAAGTGATGTCCTTTTGAGCGGATCAAGGTGGCGCTAAAACCATATCTATGCTAAACAGCCTTCGATAATCCTCAATCTCGGGGGCTAAATCTTTTTATATTGACGCAGTTATGATAAAATAACAACGCTAAAAAAGGATATAAAGATATGGATGATAGTATTAGAAAAAGTTTAGAAGCTGCGCGTGAGCGCTTAAAAGAAATCGACAGTGAATTATTAAAGGATGACATCACGAGTGATCTTAATTATTTTCGTGAGATTTCAAAAGAACGAGCTTCATTAGATCCAATTGTCGACAAGTACATTGAATATTTGAATTGTGAAAGCAATCGTCAAGATGCCTTCATCATGACCAATGATGAGGATAAGGAAGTCGCTGAACTAGGGAAGATGGAATATCGTGAACTCGGGGAGAGAATGGACGCACTTATTGAAGAGATCAAAGTTTTACTTATTCCTGCTGATCCTAATGATGATAAAAATATTGTTGTAGAAATTCGTGGTGCAGTCGGAGGCGATGAGGCCAACCTTTTTGCCGCTGACCTCTTTAGAATGTATACCCGTTATGCTGAAGCCAATGGCTGGAAAATTCAAATGATTGATGAGTCAAGTAGTGAATCAGGTGGTTTTTCTCTGGTTTCCTTTTTAATTAAAGGCAAAAGCGTTTATGCAAAACTTAAATTTGAAAGTGGGGCTCACCGTGTTCAAAGAGTGCCAAAAACTGAATCAAGTGGACGTATTCATACGTCAACAGCGACTGTCCTCGTCATGCCTGAAGTTGATGCGATTGATGTTGACATTCGCAGTGAAGATTTAGAAGTTGATACATACCGCTCACAAGGTGCGGGTGGCCAAAACGTAAATAAAACTGAGTCAGCAGTGAGAATTACTCACGTGCCAACCGGGATTGTTGTTTCTTGCCAAGTTGAAAAGAGCCAAATTCAAAACCGGGAAATCGCCATGAATATGTTAAGAGCTAAAATATATGCTGCTAAAGTGGCAGAACAAGAAGCTAAGATTGCCGCTGATCGTAAACTCAAAGTTGGTAGTGGCGAAAGAAGTGAAAAGATTCGCACATATAATTACCCACAAAATCGTGTCACCGATCACCGTATTGGTTTCACTCTACAAAAACTAGACCGCATTATGGAAGGGGATCTTGACGAAATCGTCGCGGCGCTTATTGCCTATGACCAACAACAAAAAATGCAAGGTTTGCTCTAGTCTCATTTGCGTGCGAGATGCTTATCAAACAGCGCTTTCACGCTTTTCATTTTTAAGTGAAACCGAGATTAAAATTATCCTTACACACACGCAAGGTATTCCCTATAATCAATTCGTCTTCCACTATGAGGATGGCGTGCAAAATGTTGATCATTTCTTTGCACTTTGTGAGCGAGTAAATGATGGATATCCCCTGCAATACGCCCTTAATAACACAGAGTTTTTAGGTCTACCCTTCTATGTAGATGAACGTGTCTTAATTCCTCGAGGCGAAAGTGAAGAACTTGTTGTGGCGATGGAAAAAATCATTCAAGAAGAGGCCCTCGATCATCCCCTTATTGCTGATGTATGCACCGGTTCTGGTGTTCTCGGACTTACCCTCATCAAACGTCTTCATCGTGGCCATGTCTATCTTTCAGATATTGCAAGTTCCGCCCTAGAAGTAGTGGCGATTAACCAAGAGGCATTAGCCCTAAAATCGCAGTCTACACGTTTACTAGGGGCGAGTCTTACGCCCTTAATAGAAGCGGGCATTAAAGTGGATTATTTGATTGCAAACCCGCCCTATGTCAATCATGATGATGAGATTGATGATAAGGTTAAAAAATTCGAACCTCATCTTGCGCTTTTTTCTGACCATCAACAAGTCTATAAAGACATTCTTGCTGATTTACCACAGGTGATGAGGACTGATCATATTGTTGTGATGATGGAAATTAATGAAAAAGAAGGATCTTTAATGCGTTCATTAGCGACACGACTGCTTGGTGAACGTGTAGATGCTAAAATCATTAAGGATATACATGGAAAAGACCGTTTTATGCTCATGAGGTACAGAAAATGAAGACAACCATTTTAAAACAGGATAATATTGAGGATGCCATCCAAGCACTGAAATAGGG
>CAYWQC010000031.1:0-11001 GCA_964460405.1 uncultured Staphylococcaceae bacterium
CTACTTCGTATAAATGCGAAAGATGAAACGTCAAGCGTTACTTAACTTATTAACGATGGTAGTAAAAAGCCGTGCCCTGATAAACCTCCAAGCCATCCAGTGGCAACTTATGCGTACAGGTACACAGCAAAATTATTATAGCCTAGAAAGAAAGGAGAATATTATTCGGTTATCAAACTAGGCTCAACTGAATAATACATTCATTTATGCACGATACACAAAAATATCTTGACTATATTCTTAAAATACAAGCGATAGCCAAGGTGGGACTTAAGTATTCAAAGGACCACTATGCACTGAAAAATTATCAAGAGATTCAAACATTATCGAAAGAAATGCTTGAAGATTTTGTCGAACAAAAATTTGAACGTCCTAATTATTTTGTCCGTGACGTCTATCCAACACCTAATGTAAGTGTGAGAACTGTTGTTTTCAATGAATGTGGTCAAGTGTTACTTGTTAAAGAAAAAAGCGATCATGGTTTTTCTTTGCCAGGAGGGTGGTGCGATCTTTTTGATAGTCCTAAGCAAGCAGCGTTGCGTGAATGCGAAGAAGAAGCAGGAGCCAAGGTTGATATCATCCGCTTAGTGGGCATCACCAACAGAATCCCCTATATCCGCAAACACGAGACACCATCCTATGTCATCATTTTTGCGGCTCGTGTCATTGAAGAAACTGGTACTCATGACCATGAAATAGAGGAAGTTGGTTATTTTGATATTGATAAGCTTCCACCATTTTCGCCAAAAGTCACTGCCGAAGAAATGCGCCGATTCATCGAGGCTGCTCGCCAAGGAACCGTGATTTATGATTAAGTCTTTTAAATGGTGGCAAACCACTGTTGGTTATCAAATATATCCAGCCTCATTTTACGATAGTAATGATGATGGTGTTGGTGATTTACCAGGTATTATTGAAAAACTCGACTACCTTAAACAATTAGGTATTGGTCTAATATGGGTGTGCCCCTTTTTCAAGTCACCCCGTGATGATAATGGTTATGATATTAGTGATTATTATGAAGTCGATCCCGTTTTTGGCGAGACGGCTGATATGAAACGCCTAATTGATGAGGCTCACCAACGAGGGATTAAAATCATTTTTGATTTTGTTCTCAACCATACAAGCGATGAACATCCTTGGTTTATTGAATCACGACAAAATGACACAAATCCTAAACGTGATTTTTATATTTGGCGTAAAGGGAAAAAAAGTGATGATGGTCGCGCTCTTCCTCCCAATAATTGGCGGGGTTTTTTCTCGGATTCAGCGTGGACGTATGACCGCAAAACAGACAGTTACTACATGCATATATTTTCAAAAAAAATGCCGGATTTAAATTGGGAAAATAAGGAAGTAAGGCAGTCGATATTTGAGGTTGCGAGATTTTATCTTGATTTAGGAGCAGATGGTTTTCGTCTTGATGCGATCGCGCACTTAGCTCGTGATACAACATTTAGTGATTCACTGCGCCCAGTAGAAAAGGATGGGACAGTGCTTGATCCAAGTAAGTTTTCAAACCTTCAGAAAATGTTTGATTACTTACGTGAGTTTAAGCACAGTGTGCTCACCCATTATGACTGTGTCACGATTGGTGAAGTAGGCGGAAACGTCACCCCTGAAGGATCGCTTGAATATAGTGGTTATGATCAGGGCTCAATCAACATGGTATTTAATTTTGATACCGCTTGGGAAAACGGCGCATTTGCTAGTGAAAATAAGAGTGATAAAGACATCGTTACCAACGTTATTGGCCTAAAGAAAAACTTTCGTCGATGGTTTGATGCCTGTTACAAGAAAGCTTGGTTGCCTATTTATTGGAACAATCATGATCATCCCCGTGTCCTGAGTCAATATGGAAGTATTCAATTTCGTAAAGCATCGGCTAAGATGCTAGCGATGACATTACTGTTTATGTATGGCACACCCTTTATCTTTAATGGTGAGGAAATTGGCATGAGTAATGTTGTATATGAAGACTTAAATGAATTTAAGGATGTCAGTGATCAAAATTTTATTAAGGAAGGACGACATCGTTTCAAAAGTGATTTACAATTAGCGTGTTATCTCCAACGTGTCAGTCGTAGTAACGGCCATGCACCAATGCAATGGAGCACGAATAAACACGCCGGCTTTACTAAAGCGACACCATGGCTCAACATTAATCCAAATTACATAGAAGTCAATGTTGAAAGTCAACATCAAGACCCAGATTCTATTCTTAACTTCTATCGAAAAGCTATCGCTCTACGGCAAGAGGAAGACATCCTTGAACTCGTCATTGATACCCCCTTTGTTGTTGTTGATGAAAACCATCCACATGTTTTTAGTTATCTTCATCTTAAAAACAATAAAGGACTGCTTCTTATTGCCAATTTCCGCGATTTTCAGGTCGAGTTTTCCTCCTCCCACTTGCGGCATATTGATGAGGTACTATTGTCTAATTATCAACATTTTGATGTCAGGGATGAAACCATTGATCTACCACCATTTGGCGCCCTATTATTGAGGGTTAAAGATGCATAAATTTTTTATGTTTAAATCAGAGCGCTTTATCGATAAGAAAACAATGATGAATCTTATCGGCAGTTTTTATATTGATGATTTCAGCATTGAGTATGTCGATCATCAATTTGGTTATGTTGTAGCTGATCAACATTTTTCACTACTAATTGGCGAGGTTTTACCGACAATTAATAATGATCTTGGCACGAAAATTGTGTTCTTGGCCACTCACGCGATTAATCCAGTATCAATCCTTGCGCTTGAATACGCCTATCAAAATTTACAAGGTTTTAATCATCTTAGTGATGTGGTTTTAGACTTGTTATTATCGCGTTTTGATGACATAAAGCGGCTGGTCGTTAACGAATTTTCATTGGTGTCTCATGACCTAATTCTCACCGCTCAAGCCTATCTTAAGGCAGGTCTTAATGCCAGTTCCGCGAGTGAAATGCTCTATATTCATCGCAACACATTTAATTATCGTCTCGCCAAATTCATTGAGTTAACGTCTCTTGATATACGCGATTATTGGCATGCCTTTTATTTTAACCTTTACCTCAAACTACTAAATAAATAGTCGATTTGTGCATTGTGCATAATTACAATCGTTTCTTGTGTGTTATCATAATGATATCTAATAAAAAAGGAGACTTGATATGGCATCAGTCGAACTACAAAGTGTTTACAAAAAATATGAAGGTAATGACAAATTTTCCGTTACCGATTTTAATCTCCAAGTCCAGGACAAAGAATTTATTGTCTTTGTTGGCCCTTCAGGTTGTGGTAAGTCTACTACCTTGAGAATGATTGCCGGTCTTGAAGACATTACCGATGGTAATCTTATTATCGATGGAAAGTTAGTTAATGACCTTCCACCAAAGGATCGTGGTATCGCCATGGTTTTCCAAAGTTATGCACTCTATCCGCATATGACGGTGTACGATAACATGGCTTTTGGTCTAAAAATCCAACGTTTACCAAAGGATGAAATCGACTTTCGCGTGAGAGAAGCTGCACGCATTCTTGAAATCGAAGAATTTCTTGCACGGAAACCAAAGGCATTATCGGGTGGTCAACGTCAACGTGTCGCACTTGGCCGAGCCATTGTTCGTCAAGCCGCCGTTGTTCTCATGGATGAACCACTTTCTAACCTCGATGCAAAATTACGGGTGCAAATGCGCTCGGAAATCATTCGTCTTCACGAACAAATGAATGCGACAACAATTTATGTCACCCACGACCAGACAGAAGCAATGACGATGGCAACGCGTATTGTTGTCATGAAGGATGGGTACATTCAACAAGTCGGTTCACCAATTGATATTTATCATAACCCGATTAACTTATTTGTTGCCTCCTTTATTGGTTCACCATCGATGAATTTCTTTACTGTCAAAATCGAAAAAGATGAAATCGTGTTTGGTCATATGAAAGAAGACAAAAACGTAAGCGGAGATAAAGAGGAAGGTAAAGAATTCATTGAAGCCATCACCATTGATGATGTTGCTGATTTTGTTGAAGATAAACGGATAAAGATCCCTGCATCTATGCGAGCGGATCTTAAAGAATATGATGGCAAGTTCCTCATGTTTGGTATTCGTCCTGAAGATATCAATTATGCCACTACTGCGATAGGTGAAAAGAACAAAGAAGCCATCTTTGATATGAAAATCGAAGTCGCAGAACTACTTGGTAACGAATATATGTTACATGGTAAGTTAGCGGGACAATCACTCGTGGCAAAAGTGTTAGTTAATCCTGATAAGGATGTTCATATTAATGACACTGTTTCCTTAGTGCTTGATATGAGCAAATGCCACTTCTTCAAGGTTGATACCGAAGAAGAAAGAGCGGCCTTACCTGTCCAAGAACATAACAAGTGTATTATTTAATTTAGATTGTGCTGAACGATAACCCCAACTTTGTTGGGGTTTTTTCATTGTCAAAAATCGTGATGAATTTGCAAAAAATGTAAACGCTTACGCTTTATTGTTTACAAACGGTGAATAAACTTTATAATAATATTTGTATAAACTTAAATTGTATATGGGTAGCCGACAGTTTTTTGCACCCGATACAACACACTATGAAAGGAGACAATTTATGTTTAAACACAAAAAGTATGCTGTTCTAGCTGCATCTGTTTTGGTTCTCGCTGCCTGTGGTGGCACTAGTGAAACTAGTACCCCAAGTGGGGATTCCACAACAAGCACTGGCACAGAACGTATTCGCTTACAAGTTTGGGGTCCACAAAAAGAAGGCGAAAAAGAAATGTATGAATATTTCGCTGCGGAATTCCAAGCGCTCCATCCAGAAATTGATTTTCGGATGAGTTATGGTGATGTTGGTGAAGCCGATGCTGCCACTAATGCACTAGCTGACGTCGATACTGCTGCTGATATTTTCATGTTTGCTGATGATCAACTCCCACGTTTGGTTCAAAAAGGCGTGCTTGCTCCTTTATCTGATTACTATGGAAATATGGTTAAAGATCGCGATTTGCAATCAAGTGTTGATAGCGCAACTTTTGTTGATCCAACTGATGATACGGAAAAACTTTTTGCTTTTCCAGTTTCAGCAGATAACGGATATTTCCTCTATTATAATAATGAATTCTTTACTGAAACTGATGTTGAAACACTAGAAGGCATTATGGCTAAAACAAGTGCTGATCATCAATTTGCTATGGATTTAGGTAATGGTTACTATGCTATGTCACCAGTAATGAATAC
This sequence comes from uncultured Staphylococcaceae bacterium, assembly GCA_964460405.1. GTDB lineage: Bacteria > Bacillota_I > Bacilli_A > RFN20 > CAG-826 > DATESG01. Next base: position 5,238 of record CAYWQC010000031.1, read on the forward strand.
TGGCGAAATTACCTATGACTTTGAAACCGAGTTACACACAACCACCTACAACCAAAAGGTGAGTGTTGATGCGATGCAAGGATTTATTGACATCTTAAGACCAAAAGTTGATACCGGATTTAAATCAATCAATCTTGATGAAGTCCTCCAAGACTTTTCAGTTGACCAAGATGAAACCATTGTTGCCGGTGTGACAGGCGTGTGGAATGCGGATAATCTTGAAACATATTTAGGTGAAAAATATGCCGCGACAAAACTTCCAACCTTTACAAGTGCTGATGAATCTACCGTCCAAATGGGTAGTTTTGCTGGTTCAAAACTCGTCGGTGTTAAATCAAGTGCTCAAAATCAAGCATGGGCTTTTTCCTTTGCTGAATTTATTACAAACGAGGCCGCTCAAGCATATCGTTATGCAGAAATTGGAAAGGGACCTTCTAATGAAGTCGTTTCCGCCAGTGATGCCGTACAAGCCAATGAAGCATTAGCAGCGCTTGCTATGCAATCTGATCATTCTATTCCACAAGGTCAATCCGTTGGTTCAACCTTCTGGGATGCGGGTGCCGCTGTTGGTAATTTTGTCGTCAATGGTCCTGCCAGTGAGGATGCACCTCAAACGACACAAGAACAACTTGATGCCTTTGTCTCTGCGATTACTATGACTGCTTAATTTGCTGATGTGAATAAGAGGGAACCGTATGGTTCCCTTTTTTTCTACTTTTCGTTGACATAATATATGAAAAGGTTTACCCCTATTTGAAAATAATGTTAAACTATAAACAGTTAACCTATTAATTATGTTTGAAAGTTAAAATCGTCATGATTTACTGGCAGATTATTAGGTAATTATTAGGACAACACATCATAATTCTTAGAAAAGGAGAATGCCCATCTTTTGTGGCAAAATGTGGTTATGGAAACTAACAATTCTATGAGACCCGAGTTTTCTTCTGAAAATGAAGAACGAAAAGGATTTCTAACGAACGTTGGTGTTGGTCATTATGCTCATAATCTGAGTTCTTTTACTAACATCATACTAGCGGCGTTTTTGGCAGTATCTTCATTTGCATTCATGGTCGTGCGACTAATCACCATGTTGAGAAATTTAGGAGAGGCAAATCAGACACTTTATCTTGTGTTTGCCATTATTACAATCGCCCTTGCCTTAGCTGTTGTAGTGGTGGCTGTTATTGGAACAATAAAGGCTTATAAATTGCGAAAAGAAGTGCTCCTTGAGAGTGATGAGATGGTACTCGTTAGCGCTTCTATGTGTCAATTACGATTCGCAATGATCACTTTTATCCTCACGTTCTTTTTATTCCTCGTTGAGATTATTCAATATACTCTTCTCAAAATCATCAGCAATGGTAGTCCAATTTCACTCTTTATTTGGATGATATATCTATTTGTCTTGGCTTTTGGTGCTATGGGATTTTTCTTCATCGCCAGTCAAAATAAAAGCGCGAATTTAAATGGTAAAGACTTTTATTTAACTCAAGCAGTGCGACCAGTTGGTCGTTTTGAGTTTTTCTTTATTTCGCTCGGTAATGCTGCTAAATCACTTGGTCTATTCTTATTTAATTTTGTGATGATTTTTGTTAAAGCGTTTATCAATATATTTATTGGCGCATTTAAAATCGTCGTTGGCATTGGCAAGGGGGTCTATCAATTCTTTGTCAAATTTGTTAAGACCTTTTTGAATCGAAGTTACCGTACCAAACTTTCCTACGTATTTATGGGGGCCGGTCACGCCTTTATGCGTCGTCCTTTCAAAACAATCATGTACTTAATCATGCAAGTAGGATATATCCTATATATGTTCTTACCCACCGGCGGGTTTTATTGGTTGAGTAAGTTTGATAATTTAGGCGATGTCGCCGTTGAATATGAATATGTCTGTCAAATTCCAGGCATTCCCCTTGATGAATGTCCAAGCGAGGCACTAGCTAAGAGTCAAGCGATTTTCAAAGACAATTCAATGCTGATCGTTCTTTATTCGGTTGCAACCGTGATTTTAACTATCGCTTTCTTTGTCCTTTATTGGTTATCAATTAAGGGAGTTGCGCGCGCTGATGAAAAATATAGCGAATATGCTCGAGGCGACATTGAAAGCAACCCAATTCCAACATTAAAAGAAGAACTCAAAGCACTTCTTAATGAAAAATTCCACCTTTCAACATTATCGATTCCTGCACTTACCATTACGATATTTACAGTGTTACCGTTAGTGTTTATGATTTTGCTAGCTTTCACAAACTATAATGCTGTTAATGGCCCACCTAATACGCTTTTTACTTGGGTAGGTTTAGACACATTCTCAAAATTATTTACCAGTGTGGGTGGTAGCAGCTTTTCAACCGCCTTTGCTGATATTGTTCAGTGGACATTTATTTGGGCGTTCTTTGCGACCTTTACCAACTATATCTTCGGCTTATTGCTGGCGATGATGATTAATCGTAAGGGCATCAAACTTAAAAAATTGTGGCGAACTGTCTTTGTTATCACGATTGCTGTTCCTCAATTTGTGACCTTACTACTCATGAGTCGCTTACTCAATAAGTACGGACCTATTAATGAGACATTGTTGCAATTAGGTTGGATATCCCAACATATTGAATTTTTGACACGCCCGTTGACTGCAAAGATTACTGTTATCCTTGTGAACGTTTGGGTCGGTGTCCCTTATACAATGTTAATTACATCTGGTATCTTAATGAATATTCCCGCTGATTTGTATGAGTCAGCACGGATTGATGGTGCTGGTCCATTTTCCCAATTTACCAAAATTACACTTCCTTACATGTTGTTCGTGACTGGTCCATATTTGATCACACAGTTTATCGGTAATATTAATAACTTTAATGTCATATTCTTCCTCACAGGAGGGGGGCCTTCAGCCCAACTACCGGGCGTACAGTACGGTAAAACGGATATCCTTGTCACCTGGTTATATAGTCTTACCGTAGGAGGCGCACAACAAGAGTACGCAATTGGTAGTGCACTAGGTATCTTTATCTTTATTATAAGTGCCTTTATTACGTTATCACTCTATTCACGGACGAGTGCTGCCACTCAGGAAGGGGAATTCGCATAATGAAAAAAGATCAAAGAAAAGTTGATGATGTGATGACTGAAGAAACAATGTATGTGAATGCTGCCCGTGGATTTAAAAATCAACGGACAGTAGGCATTATTGTCAATGTTTTCATTTATACCATCCTTGTTATCATGTCCATTGTTTGGCTGTTTCCTATCGTTTGGTTGATCCTCAGTTCATTTAGAGTTGAAACACCAGGACCTGTTGGCTACTTTATTCCCCAACAATTTGGTTTTGATAACTATATTCGTCTTTTTACTGACACAAATATTCCTTATTTAGGATGGTTTGTTAACACCCTGATTGTTGCAATCTTTACGAGTATTATTTCAACGATCATTGTCTTGCTCACCTCCTATACATTTAGTCGTCTTCGCTTCAAAGGTCGTAAGGGCATTATGAAGCTCTTAATGATTTTGGGAATGTTCCCTGGTTTTATGTCGATGATTGCGATTTACTTTATTCTCAAATTGATGGGCCTCCTGCATAGTTGCAGTGGATAGATTCCGGTGTCTAACTATTTGATTAGCCTTATTCTTGTCAACAGTAGTGGGGCCGCAATGGGTTATCTAGTGTCCAAAGGTTACTTTGATACGATTTCAAACTCAATTGATGAAGCCGCTGAAATCGATGGTGCCAATAAAGCACAAATTTTCTGGCACATCATCTTACCGCTTTCGAAACCTATCGTTATTTATACTGCTTTAACATCATTCATGGGTCCATGGGGTGACTATATTTTTGTTGCCACCATTACCCGTGATAAAACAGCGGCTTGGACGATTGCCCGTGGCCTTTACAATATGTTGAATGGACCCGGCATGGTAGCCACCTACTTTACGACCTTTGCTGCCGGTGCTGTTTTGATTAGTATTCCCATTACGCTGCTCTTTATCTGGATGCAAAAATACTATGTCAGTGGTGTCACTGGCGGGGCTGTGAAAGGTTAACTTAATGCTTTTTAAACAACGTTTATATTTACTTTGGCTCGTACCATTTTTGAGTTTAAGTGCCTGTGGGACAAGCCTTAGTTCGAGTAGCGATGAGTCGAGTCAAAACAGTGAAAACACCATACCTATTGATTATGAGTTCGATGATGTCGAACGTCTTAATAGTGGGGCTTACTATGAAATATTTGTCCGTTCTTTTGCGGACACCGATGAAGATGGTGTTGGCGACTTTACTGGCATTAAAGAAAAAATGTCCTATCTTAGTGAGTTGGGAGTCGGTGGTATTTGGCTGATGCCGATTCATCCTTCTCCAAGTTATCATGGCTATGATGTCAACGATTACATGGCCGTTAATCCTGAGTATGGAACGTTGGCTGAGTTTTCTAGCATGATTGATGAAGCTGATAAGGAAAATATCGATGTTATCATTGACCTAGTCCTTAATCATTCCGCTAGCACACATCCATGGTTTATCGAAGGTAAAGAAAATTTTCGCACGAACAACTATGATGAAAATGATCCTGACAACAAAGCCAATTGGTATAATTTTGACTGGGTTGATGGCACTGTTCGCTATGAAGCTGGGTTTGGTGATTGGATGCCTGATCTCAACCTTGATAATCCTAGTGTAAGAGCTGAAATTGAAAAAATCGCCGAGTTTTGGCTTGATTTAGGTGTGTCTGGTTTCCGTCTTGATGCCGTCACTTATTTTTATACTGGCGAAGCACAAAAATCGATTGACTTCCTCAGTTGGTTTAAGGGGATTGTCGAAGCTAAAAAACCCGACGCTTATATTGTCGGTGAAGCATGGACTGATCAAAACACGATTAACCTTTATTATAATGGGATTGATAGCCTCTTTAATTTTCCTGGCGCTAATAGTGGCGGATATATTATTGATAATCTCACCTCTCGGCGTGGCAGTTCAATTGCCTTTCAGTTGGCAAACACTTATGCAAGCGTCTATGAGAAAAATGAAGATGCTCTAGTGGCAACCTTCCTTAGTAATCATGATATGGATCGCTCCAGTCAGATGTTTATCATGGATCACGAAGGACGACAAAAGGTTGCTGCATCCATCTATTTATTAAGTCCAGGTGTTCCTTTTATGTATTATGGTGAAGAAATCGGAATCAAAGGGAGTCGCGGTTCGGCGCAAACAGATGCCAACCGGCGTCTACCAATGCTGTGGCAATGGGGTGATGATCCGTGGCGGACCGATGTGCCAGTGGGTACAGATTATCCGATGGCAAATCAGGTGCGTGAAGGGGTCTATGATTTACTTGATCAACCATTTAGTCTCACTAACCATTATAAAAAAGTCCTAAATGTTCGCAATCAATATCCATGGTTGAGACAAGCGCGGATAGAGCATGTTACTCTACCAAACAACTTACTAGCGGGACTTAAATATACTAGCAAAGATGGTGAAAAACAATTATTCGTCGTCCATAATATTGATCGAACCCCCCAAACATTTGCCATAAGTCGTCTTGGTGAACAGCAAAACTTGGCGGTTGTTCATGATATTTTTGCCAGTCAAGAACGCGTCCAAGTCGATGAAAATGACTCAGTAACACTAGGTGCTTTCTCTAGTGTTGTGATAGAAGAGAGATAAAATTATGAGAGAAGCAGGTGTCTTATTAGCTGTTAGTAGTCTCCCATCAAATCATGGTATTGGTGACTTTGGTCCTCAAGCCCGTGAATTTATTAGAACAAG
>CAYWQC010000032.1:0-10879 GCA_964460405.1 uncultured Staphylococcaceae bacterium
CTATGAACAATTTAGAAAATAGACCGATAAAATCAATCTATATTTTTATAAAACAGTTGTAGCGATGGCGTGAGCAAGGCCATCAAGTGCGTCTAATTGATCATCTTTTAGTGTCGACTTAATCGTCAACATATCTTCATTAATGATGGTGTTGTTTCTAGTTTTATCAATTTCTGCGCGCATTTGATTACCACTGGTGGGTGCCCAAGAACCATTTTCAATAACGGCAATGTGGCGCTTTTGAATGTTGTGGTTGACAATATCGTGCATGAGCGTGTTCATCGCTGGAAAAATGGTTAGATTATACGTTGAAGAAGCAAGCACAAGTGTCGAGTAGCGGAATATATCGGCGATCACATAGGATGGATCCGTACTTGTACTATCATGAATGTGAATGTTTCTCACACCAAGTGCGGCTAATTTACCAGCCAAAATATCAACGACTTCTTCGGTGTTGCCGTAGACACTTCCAAAGGCAATAACGACACCTTTTTCTTCGGCAGTATAAGTCGCCCATAGTTCATATTTATTGAGAATAAAATCAATATCTTGGCGCCAAATTGGGCCATGAAGTGGACAAACATAATCAATATCAAGTGTGGCCATTTTTTTCAAAAGCATACGGGTATTGTTGCCATATTTACCAATAATGTTGGCGAAATAGCGGCGAAATTCATCAAGCCATTCTCCAGCAAAATCAATTTGATCGGCATAAATGTTACCGTTAAGAGCCCCGAAAGTTCCAAAAGCATCGGCGGTAAAAATCATTTTATCGACATCACTATAGGTGACCATGACTTCGGGCCAATGCACCATCGGTGCCATTAAAAACCTTAGCGTGCGTTTACCTAAAGAAAGCGTGTCGCCTTCCTTCACTTCAATAAAACGTTCACCAATGTCGATATCATAAAATTGATGAAGTAATTCAAATGTTTTTTTATTGCCAACAAGAATCACGTCAGGATAACGTCTCACTACATCCTCGATAAGGGCACAGTGATCGGGTTCCATGTGATTGATGACTAGATAATCTAAGAGACGGTCTTGAAGAACAAAAGCAAGATTTTCAAGAAATTGTTGCGCACCAGCCTTATCAATCGTATCAAGAAGGACGGTTTTCTCATCGGTAATCACATAAGAGTTATAGGCCATCCCCTTTGTGATGGGATGTGTGTTTTCAAACCAAGTGATACGACGATCATTGACACCAACGTAATAAACATCATCTTTAATTTTTCGGGTATTTTGCATAAGTTATCCTCTTTTCTATTGTCGTCTAAATTATATGTTAAATGCGGTGATTCAACAATTAAAATACAAGGCTATGATACTTTTTTGACCCTAGTACCTAGGGGTAGGAGCGTAAAGAAAGCGACTTTAAAATATTGTAATCCAAAGGGAATAAAAATGATGGTGATACAAAGGGTGAGTCCGGTGGCAAGATAGCCTAGCATGATCTCCCACCCAAAGAAAATAGCCCAGATGATATTCACGAACGTTTTAAATCCACTCACTCGAACCTCGACAAAGTCATAGCCAAATGGGGTTAGGGAAAATCGCGCAAGTTTAAAAAATTGAAAACCTACGGGAATAAAAATAATGCTAAGAAAGGCCACTAAAGCGACAATCGTATTTAATAACGCCATCAACCAACCAAAGGTTAAAAGCCATAAAATGTTTGCAATTTTTTTCATCATGTATCTCCTTCTTTCATTCTAACAAATATTCATCACATTGAGACGATAAAAAGAATATATAGGTACAAATTCACCATAACTTTCACCTGTGTGGCTATCATGAGACATGAATATTAACAAACAATTGTTGCTTTAACGAAGGGCAATAGCCAATCAATCAACAGCGATATTTAATAAAAGATTGCTGGCTCGTATCTAAGTTTTTAACACCAATCATCTTGACATTCCTTGTCACATTAGCGACACTAATGTGATATTTAATATAAGAGGTAGTTATGAAAACTTTAATCCTAATGACCGCCGTTCCTGGAGCAGGAAAATCAACGTGGGCCAATGAATACCAACAAAGCCATCCCCGAACCTTCATCATTTCTAGTGATGAGATTAGAAAGGAACTTTTAGGAGAAGTGCAAAACTTTAGTAACGAAGCGCTTGTGTGGGACACCTTTCGTCAACGCATTCGCGAATACGCGGAAAAATATGATGATGTCACTGTCATACTCGATGCCGTCAACTACGCAAATAAGGGACGCCTTTTTTATTATGATCAATCCAAAATGTATGATAAACATATCCTCGTCTATGTTAAAAAGCCTCTAGAAGTCTTACTTGAACAAAACAAAAAGCGCAGCAGTGATCGCTGGGTACCTGATCACGTCATTGTTGACTTCTATCAAAAGTTTGAAGAACCTAATGATGCCGTCAAGGAAAAGTTCGACGTCTTAATTGTCTAATTGTTGTTTAAATGTTTGTATGAGTGTTTGATTGATTGCACATACTTTATCCTCATCAAACTTGACAACCTGACGATCGTAAGTGATGAGGCCATTTACTTCATCTTCAACATCACTTAACTGTGTATAGATGATCGCGCTAAGACCCTTGTTAATGAGTGGTCTAACCTGTTTAAGATAGAGTTTAGCGAAGCCTTTATAGAGGGCTTCTTTTGTTTTATATACACGATAGCCAAATGTTTTGTTGTTATTGAAGACATGGTCTGGGACTTTGAGACTATAGCCACCAAATTCAGTAATTGCAATAATACGTCCTTTCACATGAGATTTGCGAATCCAAAGAGGCGTAAAATATATATGGCGGGAATAATAATCACTAATCCCCTGATCACTCCAGCCACTGGCATGATCAATAAGACGAGTATCATCGAGTTCTTTGATCAAATCAACAGCGGTTTTGCTGTCAAATTGTACCCAACCCTCATTAAAAGGGACCCATGTAATAATTGATGGGAAAAAGCTGAGAAGTGGAATCATCATCTTTAGTGCTAAATAGTAGTGCTCTTTTTGTCGGGAAGCGACCACACCAAAACGTGTGGTATTGACATCACTAGGATGGCTCTCAAAAAACATGGCTTCAAGGGCGTTGAAATTATAGTGCTTAGGTGGGACAAGGTTAATCATATCCTGCCACACCAACATACCAAGACGGTCACAATGATAGTAAAATCGCAGTGGTTCAACCTTAATGTGTTTACGAAGCATATTAAAACCCATGCGCTTTAATAGCTTGATATCATCAATCATTGCCTGATCACTAGGAGGCGTCAGGAGACCATCACTATAATATCCCTGGTCAAGAACCCCACTTTGAAAGAGCGGCTGACCATTAAGAAAGACACGCTGAATACCCTGCTTATCCGCTTTTTTCTCGATGTGTCGGAAAGCAAAATAAGTGCGAATCACATCATCACCAAACTTTAGTTCGAGATCATATAGATGGGGTGTCTCTGGCGACCAAGCTTTGAAGTTAGGAATTTTAACACGACAAACTCGTTCGTCACTTTCAAATTCTTCGAGCACTTGCCCTTCAAAAGACAAGCGGCATTTGACAAGACCAAAACCTGATTTATCAAAATGAATCAGTGCTTCTTCTTCGTTAAAATTTGTTGTGACCTTAACATTATCTAAATGAACAAGTGAATAACTCTCAAGCCAGATGGTTTGCCACACGCCACTTTGTGGTGTATACCAAATGCCACCGCGTGTTTCACTTTGTTTACCAATTAGATGAAAACCCCGTCGTGTTTGATCTTTGACGCGGAGAATGATTTCAAAACGTTTTGTTCCTACGCGTTCAGAAATATCGACACTAAATGGCAGAAAAGGCACAGCATGCGTTTTGACGTGATGGCCATTAATAAAGACATCCACTTCTTGATCAACTGCGCCGAAATGGAGGATGATAATATCTTTGCGAAAGTCCGGTGGAAGTTTGACCTCACGACGGTAAAACAAATATTCATTCTCCCGCGGACTCCGATTGACAAGCGATAACACACTTTCCGGTGAAAAAGGGACATTGATGGTCATATCAAAATCATCAACCATCAACTTTTTAGAAAAGGTAAAGTCCCATAGTCCATTAAGATTAAGATATGAATCACGAACAAAATGAGGACGGGGATATTCGGAGTGTGCGATACTCCCTTCTTGATAATAACCTGTCAAAAGCTGCGTGAACTTACCAGACATTACGCACTTTCTCCGCAAAGCCAAAGGCGCGATTAAGTGATATCACTTGCCCATCACTAAGACGGATTGCACCCGTAAAGTAACCAAATACTTGGTGGGCATCTTGTTTGAGGAAAAGAAGATTTATAAGGGTGCGATTATCATAAAGGGGCGTGAAAATCATATCAATAGCCCCATCTTGACTCGTAAAATGCCAATCATCATTAAAGTTAGTATCGGGTAGGCCAAAATCAACATCATTGAGTTTATAAGCTTTACCCTTATAAAACGCCATATTTTCACTTGCCGCGCTCGTATCGCCAAACCCATAGCCAAGATTAAAACCAAAATTGCTGCCGTCAGCTAATACCGTTGAAAGCGAACTCCAATACCAAGTATTATCACGGGTCCACACCCCTCTTCCCCAGTCAAGAACACCTTGCCAATCTTCAACTTGATACGTTTTATCACCGAATTTAAGCTCACCTGTTGCGACGAGATTATTAATTTTTTGATTGTAATAGAAGGCATGTTGGTCATCCTTATATGGCGTGATAATCACCATTGAATCGTCATTTCGATAAGCAATGCTAGCTTTAAATTCAAATGCCTTCTTGCCTTTAAATTTAGGTATAACAACATGAATCTCACGGGTGTTTTCTTTTAATGTGACTGTAAAACTAATCTTTTTATGACGATAGACAATATCTCCTACCATTGAGTCAGTTGGCATGTTGAACTTACCATTCGTAAAGGGAACAATATGTTTGAAATCATACTTTTTTTGGCCTTTAAAATCAAATAAAGTTGCACCTACTAGGCCCATATAACTATTATCAGCAATGGTGAGCGCGACGCCTACTTCATCGTTGCCAAAAAAATAGTAATCCCATTCTTTGATACGATGCTTTTTGGCCTTGACGGCCGCACGGTCATACTTGAGGACGAGACTGGTTGCATAGCCAGGATGTTTCACCCTTCCCTGTTCGTCGAGTAAATGATCTTTAATCGTTACTTTTGTTTGTTTCATCACGTTGCTCCTTATAATTGACTAAATTTGTTTTGAGAATAATAACAAGAGGAATAAATGTTAAAAGCGCCACCAGCGCTCCCGCTAGATAAATATGGGGAGTGGGCACGTATTGAAGCGCCCCGAATTCATCAAGATATGTATTACCGGCATTTTCAATAATGCTTGAACCAATAAAGGGCCCCACCACCATCGGCACGAGAATAAAGAAAAACATACGAACACCACTAAACACGCCAGCGCGGTCAGGAGGCATAATATCACGGGCAAGCGCATTAAGAGGGACAAGAGACACAAGATAAGCCCCCATCATGACTGTGCCACCAATCATTGTTACAATCGTAATCGTTGTTAAATCATCTTTGACAAAAAGACCTGTAAAAAATAGTGATAACATTCCGGCGATGTAAAGAATCGTAGCAGGAATAAGAAATACCTTTTTTCCATATTTGTCAACAAGACGTCCGCCAACAAAAGAAATAAGGGAGGCGAGAATCAAAATCCCTCCTAAAATCAGCGCGTAATCACTAATGCCAACATAATATTCAAAATAGATAATAAAGTATGGAAGAAAGACTTGTTGAGCAATACCTAAAACCATCACCGCGGAAAATATGACATACAAAAGCCAGTTGCTTTTGATGTTTTTGGGTAAAAACCCATAGACAAGATCTTTAAAATAATGACTGTTCTTACGTGGTTGTGACTCATCTTTAATGAGGAAAATACCGATGATTCCAGCAATAATAACAGTGATGCCGACAATGAGAAAGAACCCCAACCAATTTCCACTTTGTGTGAAACCATCAAGAGCGCCAAATACTACAAGCATGCCAATGAGAGGCATCGTTGCTAATAATCCTTCTGCCCGCCCGCGATTATTGCTGTTGGTGACATCATTAACCCAAGCAAAAAAGGTAGCATCATTACTCGTTGAACCAATGAAAGTCATCAAACAATCAAGTAAAATAATCATCGCAACCGTGAGAATGACAACATCCGCACGAGGAAAGAGTAGCGCCATATTATCCTTAGTTAAAAAGGCAAAAGCAATGATACTTAAGCCCCAAATAATATAACCCACAGACATGAAGATTTTCCGTTTGCCTAATTTGTCACTAAGTGCCCCCATTGTAAGGGTCGCTACAGTTGCCGTCACAGCACTAAGGGCAACCATCCAAGCAATCGCCTGAGGTTCATAAGTGACCGTCTTATAAATGTAAACATTTAAATACATGTTTTCAATTGTCCAAGCAACTTGACCAATTAGCCCGAAAAGCACAAGAATTGTCCATTTCCGGGCTCCTAAATGATGATTTTTCATATTGTTTCCTCTATATTCATGATTAGTTTATCATAAAATCAACGATGATAAATAGTGATATTGCGAAAATATTGATATAAAAACTATGAGACTATGCTAATATTAATGCGTTAAGGTTGCAGAAAATGGATCGGGAAAAATTCAAAAAAATTATTAGTTTTTACACCACCGCTATTGGCCTATACTTTGTGATAGTTCAGTTCAACAATAGTGGGACAAATGTTCTAATGATCATTGGTGTTGTCCTGCTCATACTTGTATTTGCGCTTGCTCGAGCAAAATCAGAGGCTGTCCAAAAATTATTGGCTATCATAGCCCTCATTCTATTTATGCTTGGTGTGACTTCGGGTGTCGTCCTGATGTTTACCTATACCTACATGGGGTTAATATTAGTCATTACCCTAAGTCCCGCTTTAATTTTCACGATTTTATATCTAATTTCTCTGCCCAAAAGAGAAAACAATGCCTTCCATAAAGGCAACAATACGTGGCCATCCACTATTGATAAATTTATTCAGAAAGAAAGTGATGTTGAGCAACGTCTTCATCATCTAGAATCGCTCTATCAACAAGGACTTATCTCCCGTGATGAATATGATGATAAACGTGCTGACATCCTAAGAAAGATATAAAAAGGTATCAATTATGAATCGACATATTATTAAAATTATTCTCAGCGTCTACATCTTTATTACGATTGGAATATCAACTATTTTCCGTATATTGATCGTATCGCAAGCACTTCAACTGTCTGATATTAACCTCATTGTGAATGCCTTAATCGCGATTTTTGCAGTCATTCTTCTTATCAGTAAAGATAAGGATAATGAAAAAATTATGGCTATTCTCATTATTTGTGGGTATGGTCTCCGTGTCATTTTTCAAATCGTTAACATTATTATTACATGGCGTTTCCACATTAATGTCGGTGGCATGCTTGTGCCAATCGCCCTAGCCATTGCCTTCTTATTTATTTTACATAGAGAAGAAAGTGGAAACCCTATTATGGCGTCAAAGCAGCACAAAGATGCCCAACTTGGACCAGTTGAAATACGCTTAAACAAATTACAAAAACTTTATGATGATGGTCTCATCAGCCGTGACGAATATGATGATAAACGTCGGCAAATCATTGAAGACATTTAAAGTAAAAAGCATTTCTCAACAAGGGAAATGCTTTTTTAATATCCTTAATCTTTTTTAGGAAACCACGGAATAAATTTCGAAGTTCGCTTTTTATAGGCTTGATAAGCTGGGTTATCATCATAACGTTTTTCTAAAAGAGGAACACCCGAGACGAATACAAGCAATAAGGTTATTGTTAAGGGTGAAATAATCGCAATGACACCGAGGTAATTAACAGCGAGAACAACAACTATAAATTGCCCCCACCACATCATTGATTCCCCAAAATAATTGGGGTGCCGTGTCAATTTCCACAAGCCCTTATCCATCACTTCATCACGACTTTTACGTGTAGCAATAAAGCGTTTAAGTTGGGCGTCTCCTACCGTTTGAAAATAGAAGCCTATGATAAAAACAACAATACCAATTACTAGTGGTACGATGTTTTTTACTAATAAAATATCGTTAAAGACAACATTTTGATTGATCATCGCAAAGTAAATCGGAGCGCCAATAACAAATGAGAATAATGCCTGCATCATGAAGACACGAACAAAGGCTTTAAGCTTAGGGTTATCATTGCCCCACTTCTTACGCATATTGACATAACGATAATCTTCTGGCTTTCCAAAGTTCCGAATCAATAAATAGATCGATAGACGAAGCCCCCAGACCATCATCAGTCCAGCACTAACGTACTTAACAATACCTAAGCCTCCACCAAGTCCGCTTAAACCTGTAAATACGAGTGAATACGTGGCAACGAGAACAAGAGCAAAGCCCCATCCGATATCAACAATTGAATTATTGTTAATTTTTTGTGCGACTAAAAATAGACTTGTAAAATAAACAAAGAGAACGGCGATGACGCCTAAGATATAATATAATTCAAGCATTAATCTATCTCCTTTTCATAAGTCACGGCAATGGCGACCGCACCAATCCCAGCATTCATCGCTACGATAGGGGAAATCATTTCAATATAGTCCGGTTTTTTACCAGTAATGGCTTCAACTTTAGTGGCGAGTTTTAGCGCCCGTTTTTCATCAAGAGAATGAACAATCGCGTAATTGACTACAGGGGCCTTCTTAACAAGTTTAAGGATGGCTCTGACATTGCCAGAAAGGCTGAAAGATTTCGCTACAATTGCACCCCCACCATCTTTTGCTAGACCGATGACGGGTTTAAGATTCATGAGTTTACCAATTAATCCCGTTACTTTACTCACACGGCCTTGACGAACCATGTATTTGAGTGTTTTAACTGAAACGTATATTTTCGTGCGATCAGATAATTTTGGAATGTAATCAACAATTTCTTCAAGTGAACGGCCTTCAAAAGCCATTTTCGCAGCTTCAATTGCCACTAGACCCTGGGCCCCGGAATTTTGACGACTATCAACAACGACGACCTTAGGGTTGTCCTTTGCGTATTGCATGACAGCGTTATAAGTCCCACTTAGTTTCGAAGCAACACTGATAACAAGGACATGATCATAATTTTCCGTTAAAAAATTTAAATTGCGTTCAATTGAAAGACGGTCAGGTTGTGAGGAGGAAAAAGTCTTACCAATATCGAGCATTTGATAGAACGTATTTGTTGTGATGGTAAACTTATCAAGATAAGAAACATCATCAATCATCAAATACAGTTGTAGCAAGTGAATGTGATATTGATCGGCTAAACTTAACGGAATATCAGCAATCGTATCTGTGACCACGGCAATACGGGGATGTCCCTTCGTAGTCGCTTGTTGTTGCCGTATCATATCATCTACTTTTTGTTCAACAATCTCCCCATATTGTCGGAGTTTGAACATCAAAGTATCGGGGTGGTTGGTATGAATATGAATGCGCATTTTGTCTTTACGACCTGATACAACAAGCGAGGAACCTTCATCCTTCATTAAGGCTTTAAGTTCACCTGGACCGACACTGACATCCTTCATCAATGCCTCAGTACAATAACGCTCTGTAATCGTTTCTAACTCGTATTCATGTTCGACAACATTGTCACTTATTGAAGTTTCTTCCTTTGAAGCTTGTTCAACACCATTTTCAAAATAATAGTTAATCCCCTCTAAAAATAGCGTCAACCCACTTGCCCCAGCATCGACAACATGATTGAGTTTAAGGACTTCTAATTCTTCGGGAGTTTCGCCTAAAGCTTTATCAGCTTGGACTTTAGCAAGGGCGAAATAATCATGGAAATCCTGAACGGTGCGATCAATGTGAAACGCTTTTCTAAACACCGTTAAAATCGTTCCCTCAACCGGATTAAAAATAGCATTATATGCCTTCTTTATCCCATTTAGAACTGCAGAATGAAATTGATGGACATCAGCAACTTCTAAGTCCTTTACCCCTTCATAAACACCATTCAAGTATTCCGAAAAGATAATGCCCGAATTACCACGCGAACCTGCAATGGCAGCGCTAGAGATTGATTCCATAGTACGTCCTATATGTTCGTAACTTTGTGCTTCATTGACTATGCGTTGCATGAGACTTGCCATATTTGATCCAGTATCGCCATCGGGAACAGGAAAAACATTAATTTTGTTTAAAAAGAACTTTTCATTAATTAGGCGTTTTGCCCCAGAAATAAAAGCATGATAGAGATGAATGCCATTGAGTTTTTGTAAATTCATAACGTTTAACCTACTAATAAAAATGTAATCACAGAGACAAGGGCACCTAAACTCGTACCCCAAACAAGATCAATAATCGTAATTTGTAATGGCCATCCCTTGAGTGTTGAAAGGTTTGTTAAATCGTAGGTCGCATAACCTAGGAAACCTAACAAAGCACCATTAAGAAGCGCGTGTGACCATGAGGTCGCATTATAGAGGGCAAAATAAGTAAGCCCTGCGATAAATATGACATAAAAAATAATCGCAGCAATCCAGTTAATCTTATCCGTCATAATGTAACCTAGATACTTCTTATAAAGTTTACGAGCAATAAGGCCAAGCCACAAAAGATCAATCACAAGAAAAACAGCAAAGGCTACGGCAAAAAAAGTTAAGAATTCTGTCATGAGTGTACCTCTTTATTTTTAAAATTCATCATCATTATCTCGCTACTTATTTATTGTAGCATAAAGATATTATCGACTTGGTAAGAATGAAATTAAAAACGATGTATGTTTCATCTTTTCCAATCTTTAATATATATTAAACTTCACCCTTTTAGCAACCATGACGCACTATAACAAGACTGACTATTCAGAAAAT
>CAYWQC010000033.1:0-10867 GCA_964460405.1 uncultured Staphylococcaceae bacterium
TGAATGCATGCGTGAAAGGCATGTGAGTTAAGCCACTTCTCCAACGGGCCACATGGCGCCTAGTGCAGGATTTGAACCTGCAACCGATCGGTTAACAGCCGATTGCTCTACCGTTGAGCTAACTAGGCAGCTGCGCGATTAGGCAAAAATAAAGATAACATATTTTATGAGCCTAATCAATACTTTAAGTTATTTTTTTGTAACTTTTGATTTAATGTTGTCGATGACTTCGCCAACCGTTTCAAAGCCTAGCATTTCATCATTAGTAAATTCGATGTTAAAGGTGGTTTCTAGTTCCATCATGATTTCAACTAAATCAAGACTATCAAGTCCTTGTTCACGTAGTTTAAGACTTGGTTCTATATTTTCAACCTTGAGTGATTTTTTTAAAATTTCTTCGATTTGAGTAACAACTGTGTCCATGGAAATTTCCTCTTTTCTTCGTTATTATATCAACAATTAAACACTTTGACAAAAGAAAAATAAAGGGACCTTTTGGGTCCCCTTACCTTAGCCTCTTTATTTAGTTGAAAAGAAGAAAAACAGATACTGTGGTACTGGTCATATCCATGCCTAGAATTTCATCGGCCTTGAAGATAATATCATCGATTGCACCGTTAAATATTCCTGAGAAGGCTGCCACTAATAATCCAAACGTTAACACAACTAATAGCAGTCCAAGAATTTGTCCTTTTAGTTCTCCCATCATGACTCCTTTCTAGTAATACCCAATCAAATATTCTCGTTCTACTTTTAGGGTGATACTGTCCTTACTTATAAATAGGGGCGTATATGTTTTAATTAGTACAAAGCTTTGAGTTTGTCCTAATTGTGGATACTCGCATCCGGATATACACGCAAGTGAATAGCCACGCTGAGTGGCCTCAGCAATATCATTGTCACTAAGTCCATTACTACTTGCGGTCAAAACAAGATGAGTCGCATAAGCGTTGAGACCGCTATTAATTGTTTGAATCATCATTAAATCCACACCAAACAATAAAATTGGCAGCACAAAGATAAATCCTAATACATAAGAAAATAGATTAGACATAGAGAAAAGACCCCAATAAACCGATAATACCAACCATGATTAGCATCACAAGCATCCCTGATCCAATCATCGGCATTTGTGCAAGATTTTCATATTGCCTCTTTAATCGATGGATAAGCCGATCACTATTTAATTCGTAGAGTCGATCAAATAGATAATTAAATTCAAAAAGCATCGTGGAATCGCCACCATTAACCATCATTTGATAAATATGGATTAGAATATGGCGGACAAGCGGTTCGTTGAACTTTTCCGATAAAGTTAAAAACGGAGCAATACTTGTTGTAACTTTAAGTTCGCCAACCAAGTTGAGCAAGTGAATACTCATTGGTCCTTGACTAAGGCTGGCAGTTTTCTCTAGTGTTTTATACACATTACTAGATGGATACATGCTCATTCTAAATAAAGTAAATGTCCGGACAAAATCCTCCACAGGTAAATACTTGGAAGTATGCTTTGGTGTTTTTTTTCGGACTTCATTTTGAAGGACGATTGTATAATAGACCACAAAACTACTCAAAATGAAAACATTAAACCCGATAAGTCCATTAATGAATATGGGATTGTCCAAAAGGGTCAAATATATATCACTCACAATATAGCGCATGAGAGCAATGATAAAAAACACAAACACCCATGCGACAATTAATTCGGCAAATTTTTGCAGATGAATTTGCTTTGTCTTCATTAATCTCGTTCGCTCCTCGGCTACTTCTTTGAGAAGGATTGAACTGGCCTGAAGAATGTTGCCACCTGCTTCTAAATACGTGTTAATAATGTCTAAAAATGCCTCATAAATATAACTGGAAAAGTAATGTGACAGGTATTCAAGTTTTTCCTGCGGCTCCCCGTCTTGAAAACTGACAAGTTCTTGTCTTATTTCTTCATCACAAACTTCTTCAACACTCTTTAGAGTGACGCGTAAAGTTTTGTGTATACTAAGTGTAATAATGAATTGATCAATAAAATTCAACATAGATTGTCGACGCTTTTGGCTACGTTTGATGGCATTTTGTACAGATGAAAAGTAGATCGAAAACACGAAATATAAACCAGTATTGATTTGATAATAGAGCATCCGATCAAATGATAAGTAGCTTAAAAATGCGCCAAGCACTGTCGTCACTAAAACAAGTAGAATCGTTTGTGAATTAATCAGACTTTTTTTTGTTTTCTTCATCAATATATAGATAGATGCCTTTCCCTTGTTGTTGCCCATAATCGACAATACATTTGATTTTACGTTTTATCATCCCATCACATATCACCTTTGTTAAATGAATGACAAGGGGAAATACTCTGACGTACTCTTCCTTTGTTAGCGTAGGGGAGTATCCCGACATTGCCGCCATCCGTTTGTGAATGACATCTTCACTATCACTATGCATTGTGAATATACTTGGATGTCCAGATAGTGTCGCGTTATATATGTCACAAATTTCATGACCTCTAGCTTCAGCTATCACAATATAATCAGGATTAAATCTCAATGAAGTTTTAATCAGATTAGCAAGTCCAGTCTCTTCTTTCTCTAACTGATATTTCCAAACGGTTAAGTCTAAGTGAGGATATAATGTTTTACTCATAACAAGTTCCACACCCTGATCAATGATCACCACACGTTGATGTGGTTCTAAGAGTCCCAGTAAAAATTTTTGAAGTTCGGTTTTTCCCACGCCAGTTTGGCCAGAAATGACAATTGATTTTTTCTGTTGAAGTACTTGTTTTAGCAGTGTCTCTAAATGATCATCAATCGTCCCCATGTCCCTTAGTAAATTGATATTTCTATTGGCGATTCGTAAAGCAAACGAAGGGGCACCCTCCTCAGCGTCTCTAGAAATTAGCGGATGAACAGCACTAAGACGATAATGAGCAAAAACAACATCAAGAATCGGGTTTTGATAGGTAAATAATTGATCGGTCAGATTTGCAATTTGACGAATGAGATTAAGCGCGTCAGCTTTTGCATAACTTGACCACGATGCCCGGCCACGCTGCGAAGAAACATAAAATAGTGTATCGCCATTATAAGTAATATCAGTGACTTGACTATCCATTAATAATGAACCAAATGGGCTCGCTTGTAACAGCCGCTCAGCCTCATGCATATTGTTCCTCCAAAGTAATCGTCAACGTTCTTATATACTGTTTGTCCACCATTAAATCCGATGACAAGCTAATGGTGACACGATTCGCACTGTTATCGCTAACAACTAGGTTTGTATCGGTGTTAATAAATGTTAGCTCAAGCTCGTAGCTGAAATAACTATCTAAATTACTAGAAAAATAGTGAGTTATAGCCGCTCTCGCTTTTATGAGATGAAATCTTGGTGTAAATTGAAGCTCTTCTACAATAATGGCACCCATGAGTGTCGAACGTGGAAAAGCACTCATAACCGAACTTAAATGATCGAGTTTGATTGTAAAAGTAAAAACACTAATAAAACTAATAAAGAAAAGCGGACCCAGTGTGAAAAATTTCATTAAAACCATCCATATTCAAAATCATATGTTCCATCACTAGCAAAATAGTTGCGAGCAAACGACAGTGTAAACCGATAAATAATATTTATTTTCAAACTAGTAAATCCATATATGCGTAGTTCATATCCACCAAATTCTAAATCATCAATGCGATTTTTTGGAAGATAAATTGATGATGTTAGCATAAAACCTTCATCTTTTTGTGGAGAAATAAGGTGCGTTTCATAATCAACATAAAGTGGATTTAATAACTCATAGTGAAGGCGAAATTTTTCATAATACATCGATAGTTCAACAAAGGGATGACCATCGACTGTTTTTTCAAGTCTCGGGAAAAGATATGCTTTATCGACAAATACAAGTTCAATACGTTCCATAACCGCTTGCTCATCGAGCAAAAAACTCGACCTAAACAAGAGGGGATTGATCAATAAATCATCACTAAGGTACCATTCATCAAGTAGATGGTCATAATCAAACATATAATACGAATATATAAAAGTACTAGATTTATATGTTACACATCGAAACATATCGCGAAGGAAACTTAGTGTGGGTAGTGTAAAAGTTGCATTTCCATAAGCACCCACATAAAAACTTAGGGTACGCATTTCTTGCGTGCTTGCGAAGGTAAGCGTAAAGGTGTTAATACCACTCGTGGCCACATGAGGTGGTATATAAAAGATGGTCTCCTTATTTAAGCCGCGATAAAGCGTCGTCATTTCCTGACCAATGAGACGATTTTCATAAGTTGAATTAGTGATACTTAAACTGACACTCACTAATTGCGAGTTTCTTGAGGTCGTTGTAAAGCTAAAGGTTAGATACTTAGCATTGGTATATTGAAAGGGGGCAATATGAAAATCGTTTAGACGGATGACATCATGATCAGTCGTGTCCGTACTAAACCCCAAAAGTAGAGGCACAATCAATAATATTCGCAGAAACATATCATTTTTCATCTACTTATAAATAGGAAGCAAAAGAAAATTTGTGTTTCATTTTTTTCCTAGTGAATTATCGTCCTGTTTGGGCTACAATAAACCTTAGAGTTATATATTATGATCATTCTCGTTGGTGCAAGTGCAAGTGGAAAAACAGAAGTAGCCAAGATGCTTGGTCGGCTTTTTCAAATGCGTAAAGTTGTCACACATACAACGCGTTCGATGCGTGAAAACGAAATCGATGGTGTCGATTATTACTTCGTTTCCAAAGAGGAGTTTAGCACTTTAAAAAATATGCATTTCTTCGTTGAAACAACAGAATACAATGACAATTACTATGGTACAAGCCGAAAAGAGTTAGAAGACAACAAGGTTCTTATTGTTGACCCAAATGGTCTCAATAGTTTTTTAAAGTTAAACGATCCTCGAATTGTCTCCTTTTTTATGAACGCCACAAGGGAAACTCGTCGCATTCGTATGATTAAACGCGGTGATCGAATCGAGGATGCCATTAAACGAATTGCCACCGATGATCAAAAATTTAATGAAGAAGCGATGACAAAATGTGATTTCATTATCGATAGTGAAAGATTGTCGATTAAAAAATGCGCTTTACAAGTATATGAAAAATATGCTGAAAAATTAAGTCTTATGTAAAATCCCACATCTAAAGTAGATGTGGGTTTTATTTTTCTTCTTCTTGTCGTTTTACTTCAATTTTTTCAACGGTAAACTCATCAACTTCGGTAACGAGAATGTCATAGCCTTGATAAGTAAATTGATCTTTGACCTTAGCAAAACGATCAAGTTTGTCAAGGCACCATCCTCCAACAGTATCATAGTCAGTCTCATCATCTTCATCGACCTCAAGGAGTTCAAAAAAATCATCAAGGTTAAGACCACCATCAATAATATAATGACCCTCACCTAGCTCAATATAAGGTTCATTAACTTCATCACTTTCATCCCAAATTTCCCCAATAATTTCTTCAATGATGTCTTCCATTGTAATAATGCCTTCGGTACCACCATATTCATCGATGACAATGGCAATATGGTTTTTTGTGGATTTAAATTCTTTAAGGAGTGTCGAAATTTGTTTCGAGTGATGAACAAATAGCGCGGGTTGAATTAATTCTTTGACTTTAACGCGCTTTTTACTCAATATCAGTCTCAACAATAGCTTTGTAGGTAGAATCCCAATGACATTGTCAATTGTATCCTCATAAACTGGGACACGAGAGTATTTAAAAATATCACTTTCTTTCATTAACTCTTGAATATCATCATCAATATCATACGCAAACACATCAACGCGAGGCGTCATGACTTCATAGGCCTCTGTTTCGGTAAACTCAATAGCGGATTTGAGCAGTTCACTCGTTTTTTCGTCAATCACACCACTTTCTTCAATCTCGTTGACCATTTCCGTTAACTCATCTTCACTGTATTGTTGACGATTTGCGATTGCTTGTTTGGGTCGGGCAAACAACGAGAAAAAACGCATCATGGCATTTAAGAATTTATCCATGACAAAGTTGACGGGCAAGAATAAAAATTTGAAGAAGAGCATGGGGTATATAAATACATAACTAAGGCGGTAATTGAACTTCAAACAAATTGTTTTCGGGATGATTTCACAAAAAACAAGAATGACTAAAAAGACAAGGATAACACTCATGCTTGTTGTCTGTGTCTCTGTCCACACTGTCGATTGGGCAATATCGAGTGCGAGTAATGTTGAAATAGCCGTTATCGCAGGATTGACTAAGGCGTTTCCTAATAAAAGCGTCGACAAAGTGTTATTAAAGTTTGTCGCCATTTTATAAACATGCTTGCTCATCTTCTTGCCGTCTTTAATATCCTTTTCCAATCTTAACTTATTAACGGTGACATAAACATTTTCAACACCGCTAAAAAAGAAGGATAATAGCAAAAGTACCGCCAGAAGCGTGATTGATAACCATAATTCCATCGTTATGATCCCGCTTTCTTTAGGCGACTGAGAGGTTCAGCAATTTGCCCAACTAACTCTTCGAGAACATCTTCCATGGTCACCATGCCAATGAGTAATCCATTTTCATCTCTAACAAAAGCAACATGCGTATTATTGCTTCTAAAACCTTCAATAATTTGCTCGAGATTAGCCTTATGGGTAACAAAATAGGGTTTATTAAGGACACGTCTAATATTCAATTTTTGATTTTTTACATAAGCCTTAATATATTCTCTCACAACAATTACACCCATAATATTGTCAATTTTATCTTTATAGATGGGAATTCGTGAATACTTTGTGGTCAGTAAAAACTCGTTGAGTTTTTTAGTTGTTAACTTAGCATAATCAAGGGCAACAATATTATGTCGTGGTGTGATCACATCACGAACAACAGTATCGCCAAACTCTAGCGAGGATAAAATAATTTCACTTGCATCAGTATCAAGCTGTCCTTTCTCTTCCGCAGATTCAATCACATTAGAGAAGTCTTGTTCAGTGATCAACGTATCTTCTTGAAATTTGAAAACGCGTTTTAAAAGGAGGTTAAGACCATAAAAAATAACAGTGATCGGATAAAGGATAACAATGAGAACACTAGCAAAGTAGCTATTGATCATTGCCATGGTCTCTGGTATTGCATGGGCAATCGTTTTAGGAATAGAATCACAGAGAATAAAAATAACCGCTGCAACGGCAATGGTTGAGACAATCGTCCCCGATTCTCCTAAAAGGTTGACAAAAAATACGGTAGCCAAAGTCGACATAATCGTCTGGAGCAGGGCGTTTAATACTAAAATAGTGACAATCGTATTGTCGACATTATTAGTAACCCATAGTGCAAGTTTTGCACTCTTATTATTGTTTTCAGCTTTGACTTTAAGTCGAATGCGATCAGCGGTGGTAAAAGCCGTTTCACTCGAACCAAAAAAAGCGCCTAGTAATATTAAAATAACAATTAATAAAATTTGCGTTATAGGCTCGTCAGGCATATTTGCCAACCACACTCCTTTTTTGTCTAGATGACTTTCTAATCATAGCAAGTATTTAATAAATTGTAAATACGCATACGCGCACATAAAAAAAGACCCTCCTGTTAGTTTGCACTAACATTTGGGTCTCGTCTTCTAATAATGAACCTTGTTACGATATGGGTTAATCTTTACGTTCAAACCCATTGGCAATCATGACATCATCCACTAACTCTTTACAACGTTTTAGCGACAAGTCGCTCTTGAGATACATGAATGCTGGGACTTCTTCATACATCTTAATTCCACTAGCATCCTTGAGTGGATAAGTCGTATTTGCATAACTTGGTAAATCAATTTTATAGTAGACTTTGAATCCAGAATTACCTGAATTCGTAATTTTGAAGTATGTGACACGTTTTGCTCTAAATGTATCACCTGTGCTAGAAATACGAGATTTTACACCATAACTGAGCATGTAGGCTTTAAGTTCAGCGTATTTTTCAAGCGAATCTTCATCGAATTCGGCAATGCGTTCTTCAAAAGTTAACCGCACAAATTCTTGTGGAGGTTGTTCGTCCACTGTGGATGGTTCAGAAACAATATCTTGATCCTCAACGATTGGCTCTGGTTCAACATCTTCTTCTTTAACATCGTCAATGACTGAATCAATTACAGGTTCTTGACCAATTTCTTTTTCAAGTTGTTCATCGTCAGGAGTCGCTACTTCTTCAACGAGTGGCGTCTTCTTTTCTGACAACACCTCTTCTTTGAACACCGTCTCTTTGACAACAACAGGTTTAACTTTGGTCAATTCATCTTGAACAATTAAACGTACATCTTCTTCAGTCAAACCTTGTTTAGGTGCGTCTTCCAAATTTTCTTTTGAAAGATTAGTTTTAGCAAGACCAAACACCATAAGATGTAAGGCATAAGCTAGAATATATAGTAGAGAAGCCATAAAGTAGAATACAGTTAATCGCGTTGCTTCGGCTTGATATAGACCCGACAATTCATCGCGATAACCAACAATGATTAGCACTAAACCAATCGAGAACAAAAATATAAGAGGTTGAATATAATCAAAAAACCGCCCCTTGATTTTAATAATTTTAATCAACCATACAATTGCAACAATCAAACTAATGACTAAAATTCCGACAACAACCAAATAGGCCACATCCATTGAGGGTGTGATCAAAAACGTTAATGATTCAGCTAAGGCCAACCCCGCAGCAACAAAAAATAGTCCCTCACCCGCTAAAATGTGAGCAAGGATAAAAAATAGGACAGTGAACATCGCAAATATCGATGTCAAAACAGCTGTGATTTTTTTGATTATCATATTAATCTCCCTTCATCACTTCTATTATAGACACTAAACAGATATATTTCCATAAAAGAACGCATTTTTGCCCGGTTTATTTTTATGATGCTATTTGTTTTCATAGACAATAAAAAACACTAGGGTCACTAGTGTTGATTTTATTTGGTAGTCCGTATGGGGTTCGAACCCACGAATGTATCCTTGAGAGGGATATGAGTTAACCACTTCTCCAACGGACCATGTATCTATATTAAACCCTTACTTGATAACATTTGCAAGGATAAAATTAAGACGCTTGTTAACTTCTTCTTGTCCCAAAATATTGACAACATTATGAAGGTTTGGACTTTTCTTAGATCCAGTTAAGGCAATACGAAGAATTTCCGCCACATCGGCCACCATTCCATTAAATTGTTGGGGATTTTGTTTGAATTCCTTTTTATTAAGGGCAAAGTGATTTTTACTAGCAATGGCTTTAAGACTTGCAAACCACGCTTCATTCGTCGAACCATAAACCATCATGGTTTGCAGGTCATGCAATAGTGCTCTAACAACAGTACTATCAAGATTAGGATTAAAAGCATCAACGGATCCGCTTGCAAACATTTGTAAATAATAGTTTGAAAAGAAAAACGCAATAGAAGACCAAACTTGTGCTAAATAAGTATAATCTTTCCGTGGGTTTTCTTGTTCGCGTTCAATATTCATCATTGCAACAAACTGTGGGTAAGACGCCTTAATACTTGCAAGTTTATCGTTGTTATTTTTATCCTGAGAAAGAAATGAAACAACGCGTTCTGCCATTTGTTCTGCACTCAGTGTTGCAAAGAATTCCCGTGAAAAGAAATTCACCTTTTCAAGGTCAAAAAGGGCACCATCTAAAGACATCTTAGCAAATGTAAATTCAAATTCATCAAGGGGTGAACTCTTATGTTCCATCCACCATTCTTCAAAATTTGAATTAGCAATACTTAATAGATAAGTCAATAACCCTTCAGGAGGGTAACCAAGATTGAGAAAGTAACTGACTGCTGCTTCGGGATCCTTACGCTTACTTAATTTACGTTTATTGCCGTTGTCTAGTTTATTAATCACGGGCAGATGGGCATAACGCGGGGCTTTCCATTTAAGGGCGTCAAACATCTGAACATGAAGAGGAAGACTACTAATCCATTCCTCGCCACGACTAACTATCGTAGTGTGCATCAAATGATCATCAACAATATGGGCAAAGTGATAGGTCGGAAGGCCATCACTTTTTAATATCACAATATGTTGATCGTTTTCGGCAAGCTCGAGATCACCACGTACAAGATCGCTCACCCTAACAGTGTGATTGTGATTGCCACGACTTCGGAAACGAATCACATAGGGGATACCAAGTTTGACTTTTTCAATCATATCCTCGACTGAAAGATGACTACACGTCGCATAATGACCATAATAACCCGTTAATTCTTTGTTAGTTTCCTGTAAAGCACGCATTTCTTGTAATTTTTCAGTGCTACAAAAACAGGGATACGCAAGATCTTCTTCAATCATCTGTTTGATAACGGTATGATAAATTGTCGCTCTTTGACTTTGTGAATATGGTCCATATTGACCACTTTCATGATCACCTAAATATCCCTCATGAGGAACGACATCAAATGCAGATAATTGTTCAAGTAACTGCTCACCAGTGCCGCTAATTTCGCGTTTTTGATCAGTGTCCTCAAGGCGAACAAAAAAGACCCCGCCGGTTTGACGGGCAACTTTTTGGCCGATGAAGGCAGTGAATAACGATCCTGTATGTAAAAACCCGGTGGGAGAGGGAGCAAATCGCAAAACCTCCGCCTCATCAGCTAATTGTCGTTTAGGAAATTGGATTTCTAGATCGGCAATTGTGATGTTGATGTTGGGAAAAATTAATTGGGCTAATTGTTTGTGACTCATAATATTACCTCGCATAATAATATATCATAAAATTTTAGTTTTTTTTAAATTCTTAGTCATTTAATATTGCATTATTGTAAATTGTTTGGTATATTTATTCTTGCAACTGCAGGTGTAGTTCAATGGTAGAACACTACCTTGCCAAGGTAGATACGC
>CAYWQC010000034.1:0-10668 GCA_964460405.1 uncultured Staphylococcaceae bacterium
ATGATGATTGATAGATATCGGTCGCTTGAAATTACTTTTATATTTATACAAAAATGTTGATTTGACATTATATCTATGATATATTCTAAACGTTATAGCCTCACTAGCTACAACCGCCTTGAATTGGTCCTAAGTGCAAACGCCACCATAAAAGCGAGGTTAAGTGAAAAAAATAGAGGAGGTAAATGTATGTACGCAATTATCGAAACCGGCGGAAAACAACTTAAAGTTGAAGTCGGAAGCAAAGTTTTTGTTGAAAAACTTGATGTCGCAGCAGGTGAAACTTACACATTTGACAAAGTTTTACTCGTTAATGACAAAAAAGCAAAAGTGGGCGCTCCTTATGTCAAGGGTGCAACTGTTACTGCTAAAGTTGAAAAACAAGGTAAAAACAAGAAGATTAAAGTCTTTACTTACAAAGCTAAGCACAACGAAAAAAGAATGCTTGGCCATCGTCAACCATATACTTGCTTAGTTATTGAAGCAATCAACGCTTAAATGATCAAAGTTAAAGTAACGTTTCAAAAAGATGACATCAAGGCCATCCACATTAGCGGACACGCTCAAAGTGGTGAATATGGTCGTGATCTAGTCTGTGCAGGTGTGAGTGCTGTCGTTATCGGTGGTCTCAACGCTCTTGAACGTCATGACGACTTCAATATTGAAGTAGCGGATGGCCTTGTTAGTGTAAAAGCAAAGACGTTATTACAAACGCATGATCAAATTGTCCTTGAGACAATACTAACTAGTTTACAAACCATCCAACAAAATTATCGCAAGTATATCAAAATTTCCCAAGAAAGGACTGACTAACATGAATAACATTAAATTAATTTATCAATTAGACCTACAACTTTTTGCTTCTAAAAAAGGTGTCGGTTCTACTAAAAACGGTCGTGATTCAGCTGGTCGCCGTTTAGGCGCTAAGAAGGCTGATGGTCAATTCGCAACTGCTGGCAGTATTTTATATCGCCAAAGAGGCACAAGAATTTATCCTGGTATCAACGCAAAAAGAGGTAAAGATGACACCATTTTCGCCCTTATTGACGGTATTGTTAAATACGAACGCCTTGGTCGTGATAAAACCCGTGTGAGTGTTTACGCTCGGGCCATCTAATTACGCTAGTTTATGCTAATAAGACCACTAATTGTGGTCTTTTTTAGTTGTTTATTATATACTTTTAAGTAGAGGTCATTATATGAAATTAGTATCAATTATTGTTCCTATGTATAACGAAGAAGCAGTTGTCGATTTTTTCTTCGCTGGTATCAACCCCATATTGAAAGCGTTGGAGCAAACTTATAAGTTTGAAATCATTACCGTCAACGATGGTAGTAAAGATCGCACACTGGAACTACTGAACAATATCCAACAAAAAGACACACGTGTTAGAATCGTTAATTTGACGCGTAATTTTGGTCATGAGAGTGCTGTTGCTGCTGGTTTAAGTGTGGCAAGAGGGGAAGCCGTTATACCGATGGATGCTGACCTACAAGATCCACCACAACTGATTGGTCCAATGCTTGAACTTTATGAAAAAGGTTTTGATGTCGTTAATGCAAGAAGAGCATCTCGTAAAGAAGACACTTGGATTAAACGATATACAGCTCACCAATTTTATAAGGTCATCGATAAATTAGCCGGAAAGGTGAAAGTCCCTAGCAACGTGGGTCACTTCCGTTTAATTAGTCGTCGCGTTCTTCTTGAAATTCTTAAATTAGGAGAACATAATCGGGTGTTTCGCGTTCAAGTCCCCTATATTGGCTACAAAACGGCAGAAATTGCTTTTGTACGTCCTGCACGTGAACATGGAAAAACGCACTATAATTTTCGTTCAATGTTTGACCTTGCTTTCAACGCTATCATCTCAACGACAATTAAACCGGTCTATTGGCCACTACGTTTCTCTTTGATTTTTGGTGGAATAACGGGTCTTTCAATTTTAGGACAAATCATTACCTTCGTTATTTCCCATTTTAATCCAGGGTCATTGACAATGATCAATCATCCTCTTTGGCTTATCTTAAATGTCATTCTCGTTTCATTTAGTATTGTTATTTTCTTCCTTGGACTTATTGCAATATATGTGGGCAAAACTTTTATAGAATCACAACATCGGCCATTTTATATTATTGAATCAATTACCGAAAACGGAGCAGAATAATTATGTTTATCGATAGTGCTAGAATAGAAGTAAAGGCGGGAAATGGTGGCGATGGTGCGGTCAGTTTTCGTCGCGAAAAATATATTCCTAAGGGTGGACCAAATGGTGGTAATGGAGGCCGAGGTGGCTCAATATTCTTTGTTGCATCCACGAATGTTTCCACGCTTTCTGATTTTCGCTTTACACGAACAATAAAAGCAAAAAATGGTGATAATGGGGGAATTAAGAATATGTTTGGCGCCGCAGCCGAAGATGTTTATGTTAATGTCCCGGTTGGTACACTTGTTTATTTAGAACCTGAACATGTTCTCATTGCTGATTTTAATGAAGTTGGTGAAACCAAGCTGATTGCCAAAGGCGGACGTGGCGGTCGTGGTAATGTAAGTTTTAAAAGTTCAACGAATCGCGTCCCTAAAATTGCCGAAAATGGCATTCCTGGCGAGAAATATACCTTATCTTTAGAATTAAAGCTTTTAGCGGATGTCGGCTTTGTCGGCTTACCTAATGCGGGGAAAAGTACCTTATTAAGCGTTATTAGTGATGCGCGTCCTGAAATCGGTGACTATCCATTTACGACACTTAACCCGCAATTAGGTGTTGTCTATCTTAAAGATGGTCGCTCATTTGTTGCCGCTGATTTACCCGGACTGATTAAGGGCGCTAGTGAAGGTAAGGGTCTCGGCTTACGGTTTCTTAAACATATTGAACGTTGCCGCGTTATTGTTATGGTTGTGGATTTTTCTGGACCTCAAGATCCTTACGAAGATTATCAAACGCTCAAACAAGAATTAACTAATTATGGGTTTAAACTTGCAACACGCCCAATCGTCGTAGCGGCTAGTAAAGTCGAGGACGATGAGGCTTACGCTCGTGTTAAATCATTTAGAAGAAGAATTAGAAAGCATAAAACAATTGCCATCTCTAGCCTTCTTCATGAAGGTATCGATGAACTACTTTACAAAGTGGCTGATACACTTGATGTTACGCCCACTGTTAATCTTCTTACACTCGAGTCGGAACTATCCCCAACAGAGATTATCTATGATGCACGTAAAGATGAATCACTTCGTCCCTTTGTTATCGAGAAACAGCCAAATGGCGTCTTTCGTATAAGTGGCGAACAAGTAGAAGCCCGCTATCGTCAGTATAGTCTCATTACTGATGATGCCGTCCTGCGATTATTGAGTTATTTACGGGAAATTGGTGTTGAAAAAGAACTAGAAAAACTTGGTGCTAAAGATGGTGACACCGTGATTCTCGTTGATTTCGAATTTACCTATTATCAATAAAGGAGGCGTATGCAAAAAGTACCAAAGCAAAGTCCTGTCGTACTTTCAGGTCTAATTAGTGGCTTGTTATTGCTTGGTTTTATTATACTTTTTGTCATCATTACACAATGATTTATGCATTAAAAGGACTAGTCACTGACGTCAATTTAACATCCCTTGTCATTGACGTTAACCATACCTATTACGAAGTGCTTATTACCAATCACGAAGCATACCACAAGGGAGAAGAAACCTTTATTTATACCCACCAAGTGTTTCGTGAAGATAGTCAATATCTTATTGGCTTCCAAACCCTTGCCGAAAAAAAGTTGTTTAGTCACTTAATCAGTGTCAGTGGTATTGGTCCCAAAACAGCGCTTGGTATTTTGGCCGCCACCACAGCAGAACGTCTTGAAAAGGCCATTGAAGATGAAGATCTTAAATACTTAAAAAAATTACCAGGTTTAGGCCAAAAAGGAGCCAGTCAAATTATTCTTGATTTAAAAGGCAAACTTGCCCATCATGAACAAAATTTGAAAACTTCAAGTGAAGAAGAAGTTGAGATGGCATTAACAAGTCTTGGTTTTAAAAAAGCTGATATCAAAAGAGTGTTAAAGAAGGTTGGACCTTTAGGGAAATCCTCTGAACAGTTACTTAAACTCGCCCTTAATGAATTTAGGAGTTAAAATGGATCGTATTCTCGATGCAAATTTGAGTGATGAAGAGCAAAACATTGAACAAAATTTGCGCCCTTATTATCTTAAAGACTACGTTGGACAGCAACGCTTAAAAGAAAATTTTAACGTATTTATTTCCGCGGCTAAAACTCGGCAAGAAGTGCTTGATCATGTCTTGCTTTTCGGTCCTCCTGGTTTAGGAAAAACGACCCTAGCTTATATTATTGCCCATGAAATGAATGGTGATATTTTAACTGTTCATGGCCCTAGCATCGAAAAAGCTGGTGATTTGGCCTCACTATTAACAACACTTAAGGCCGGTGATATTCTCTTTATCGATGAAATTCATCGTCTCCCTCGTCCTGTTGAAGAAATTCTATATAGCGCGATGGAAGATTTTGTCCTCTCGATTATGGTGAGCCGCGATGGTAGTGGAAAAATGATTAATATTGACTTACCACCCTTTACCCTGATTGGGGCCACGACGCGAGCGGGCGATCTTAGTGCTCCCCTTAGAGCGCGCTTTGGTATTAGTGAAAAACTTAATTTTTATAGTGAAAAAGAAATTACGCAAATCATTCGTCGTACAAGCGGTGTTTTAACTAGTCCAATTGACGATGACGCCGCCCAAGAAATTGCCAAAAGAAGTCGGGGAACTCCACGTATCGCCAATCGGATTTTTCGCCGTGTTCGTGACTTTGCTACTTATCAACAAAAAGCGATGATTGACATCGAAGCTGCTCTTAATGCCCTTAACGCCCTTCATGTCGATGCTTTGGGACTTGATGACGTCGATATTCGCTACTTAAAAACGCTAATTGAACGCTTTAACGGGGGTCCTGTTGGCCTAGATACATTAGCTAACGCCATCGGAGAAGAAGCAACGAATCTTGAAGATGTTTATGAACCCTACTTACTCCAACTCGGCTTGATTGATCGAACTCGTAATGGCCGTGTTGCCCATCACAAGGCTTATCAACATTTAAAAATCAACCACAACGAAAGTTTATTTTAGAGGTTACTAAGATGCCAATATTAACATCAATGACGATGATGTCTAATCAAGAGGGTTGGACCATCACGACGATTTATCTTGTTCTAATCGCTCTTATTATTATCGCCAAACTCATCCTTCGTTATGTGTATCAAAATAAGTATTATCATATTCAGAACTATCTATTAATCATTTTAACAATACTTCCCGCCTCATTTATGTTTATTATTGGCGAGCGTTGGGTTTTTGGCAGTGCTTATTTACCGACCAATAATGCCGATGTTGATCTCACATACAGCGGTTTTCATTTTACCTTTATTGTGTGGATGATTGTGACTGCCATTGCCTTTGCTTATATTGGTAAAGCCCACAAAAAAGAGCAAGAGAAAACGTATTTCTTTGGGCGGTTAGACAAAATTGATTATACCGTTTTTAGAATTGGCTTATTTCTGTTGGCAATTGAAACGTTCAAACAATTAATTTTCGCTGATTTATGGTATGGACTCGATCAATATCAATGGTATGCCTTTCCCCTGCAATTTTGTTCGGTTCCTATTTTCTTTTTCCTTCTTGCCCCTTGGTTTAAAAATAAGGCTTTAAAGAATGCTGTCTATGAATTTGTTGGGTTTTATGTCACACTTGCAGGGCTTTTAGTGATGATTGTAGGTGGCGATGTTTTTACCGATGTGGTTGCCATCAGTGTTCACACGATGATGTGGCATGGGGCGATGGTCATTACGGGCGTCTATCTTATCTTTGCTAAGGGCCTAGGCACACATTACGCTCAACTTGTTCGCTCAATGGTCTTTCTTATTGGTCTCATCATCGTCGTCCAAATTGTCAATATTCACTTTCACTTTATGGGTTTATATATCGAAAATGGACCAAGTGGATTCTCGGGCTTCTTTATTAGTCCATGGGAGGACGGCTTCAATCTGCCCGTCTTAGGTGCATGGCAACAAGCGCTTTATGAGAGCCATATGCCAAGAGCACTAAGTGCGACCATTTATTCACTGATTTATTTCGCAGCGTTTAGTTTAGGCGCCGCTATTGTCTTTGCTCTCATATATGGGTTACGTCAGATTTTTTCGTCGCTAAAAAGCCGCTTTTCAGCACAAAAGTCAGCCTCATAATCGCTGGGGAAATTTTTACAAATTACCACCAATTCATTGTTGAAATTAATACTATAAAATAGTATTCTATTAAAGCGATATGTATTCGTGGTAATTTTTATTTATAATTGGAGGAATTTAACATGCGTCGCTTAATTGCATATATAAGCTTAGCTGTCGCTCTCATTGCGGCCACAGCCTTAAACCTATTCGCCCCCATTCGTCATCTTAACTCTAATCTAGAGTATTCGAGTGGTCGTGAATTTGTCTATCAAATCAGTGCAAAAACTGATGAACAAGGTAATGCTACTGATGAAGTCCTAGCCGATGGTGCTATTGATGAAATTTTTGATGTGATGGATCAACGGATGGAAACATTTGGTGTCAGTGAATATCAACTTGCCAAAGAAGGTGAAGATATCATTCGTGCCACTGCCTCACTTCCAAGTGATGATCAATATAATCGTCTCCGCGTCTATCTCAACTACAATGCCAATTTTACAATTAGAATTGCCAAAGACGATGAGACTACGGCGATTGCCGACGCAGATCAAATGTTTGACAATGTTCAAGCTCGCATTGAATATCGTGGTCCTTATCCTTTTATCGTTATTCCTCTTAGTGACCCAACTTGGTTCCAAGACAATATCGTTAGTGTCGCTCAGACCATTCAAGAAGAAGAACAAACCGCAACTGAAGATGGTAGTCAACCAGAATTGGTCGACAATGCCAAAATTGTTATTTGGAGTGATTTTAACGCAGATACAGACTCTTATGCTGCTGCTCAAGAAGATAATGATATGGCGGGAAAGCTCTTCCTCAGTTTCGACTATCGCTCGATGTTCTGGGATGAAGATAAGTCTGAGATTGCCGTTGCTAGCCCGATTGATGGCTATAACGAACAAAATGATTACACAACCGAACAAATTAAAGAAGCGAGTGATACCGCTCGTTATATGGTCAATGTTTTTAATGCCGGTACACTTGATTACGATGTTGAATTCCTCTTTGAAAACCGGCTTATTCCCGCTAGTGTGGAATCCTTATTAACCTTTAATGAAGTCGATCGTGTCGCTGCTTCGCGGACAATGATTGCTGCTGGATTAGCTTTTATCTTCATTTTCGTTGTCATCGGCCTTATTTATCGGATGCCAGTATTTGCGACTATTTCTAGCTTTATGGTGACGATGCTTGGTACATTTTTACTCTTTAATGCCATTGCGGTTGAAATATCAACAAGTGCCGTGATTGGCTTTGTTTTTGTGGGGCTACTTGCGATTTTTGGCAGTGTCACTTATCTCAGCCGTTTTCGCAATGAAGTCTATCGTGGGCGCTCCTTCAAAAAAGCGCATACCGAAGCTTCACGCCGCTCATCTATTTATAATTTAGATGCCCTTATTCTCTCCCTCATTGTCGGTGTTGTTACTTATTTTACAGCCGGACCAGCCGTCATTGGCTTCGGGACCGTTCTCATCTTTGGTAGTATTGTTGGCCTTGTCAGCATTTTACTCCATAACAGCCTCCTATATTGGTTGTTAGCCAACAATACATCAACACAAAAATGTCATAAGATTTATGGGGTTGATGATAGTAAAGTTGCTAACCTACTAGAAAATGAAAAACCTTCATACTTTGGTCGTTTTGCCGGTACAAATCCTAATAATAAATCAAAACTATATGGCGGTATCTTTGGTGCAATTCTTCTTGCAGGTATTGCCACAGTCAGTGTGTTTTCCTTCATAGGAAACCCACTTAATCTCCAAGTCGAAGATAGTAATGTTACGCGGATTTATTTCCGTGTCAGTGAAAATAGCTCAGTGGCCTCTAATGCTGAATTCTCTAGTCCTGACCAAATTCTTAGTAGTATCACGATTAATGGTCAAGCTCTTGAACTTATTAAAGATGGCGATCTTGTTTCTTATGAAACCCATGATTACGCCACCAAAACGGGTGAAGGAGAAAATGAGATCACCACGAATTACACCTATCTCGTCTATAATATTGAAGGTGCATATACGGGTAATGAAAATGTCACTTACGCCTTTGTTAATGACGCTTATAATCTCACGGGTACGATGCCACTTATCGATGCTCTCAATGACATTACACTTCAAATTGATCCCCTTGCACAGGTGTCGGTTAATCATGTGCAAAAACAAGCAGTCTCACCTTCGCTTCATTCCGTGGTGATTGTTAGCCTTATTACTGTTGGATTCACATCCCTATATATCGCGATTCGCTTTGGTCTTGCCAAAGGACTTGCCAACTTATTGGTGACAAGTAGTGCGAGTCTTGCTGTCTTGTTATTCTTTATTGCCACGCGTATTAGTGTGCATCCGCTTACAGCAATCGGTGCCCTTGTTGCGGTTTTAGTGGTAGCCCTCATCAATATTATCATCCATAACTATCAACGCGATTTGTCGCGCGATAGTTTCTTCCGGGACATGACCCGCGTCGACAAGCAAAAACTTGGCTTGACGATGAGTTTAACCCCAGTTTATACCGTGTTTATTCTTAGCGCTGTTGCCTTTATCTTCTTCATGGCCATTGCCCCATATACCATTAGTATGGTTTATACGGCTACTTTAATTGCAATTTTGGTCAGTCTTCTAGCTGCAACAAGGCTCAACTTAATGCTTGAAACCTTCTTCCATGCGGTCATTGAACGTGTGAAAATGATGACGGTTAAGTTACCGAAGTCAAAACGCGCACTCCACCGGGAAAATGCTAAGCGCAATGTTCGCGGTCGTAGCAATGAACCAGAAGAAGCCATTCTCATTGGTATCAACGATTAAATGCTAATAACGGCCTACGATACGTAGGCCTTTTTTAACTCAATATGCAAACATTTAAAGATAGACTACTCAACCATTTCGCCCTTGATGAAAACGATTTTGATCGTTTGACTCAACCACCTTCGCTTGATCAACTTCCGAGTTTTCAGCGCTTTTTGGACATCGAGATTATTAAGAATCGTATTTTTAAAGCGATTGACGAACATGAAAAAATTGCCGTCTACGGTGATTATGATTGTGATGGCGTCATGTCGACAAGTATCATTGTCGAAACATTCAACCAACTTGATTATCCGATTACTTACAAATTGCCTAGTCGCTACCAAGATGGTTATGGACTAACGATTAAGGCGGTTGATGACTTTGCTAAACAGGGCATAAGTCTCATCATAACCGTTGATAATGGCATTTCCCAAGTCAATGCTGTCCAACACGCAAATCAGTTGGGCATCGATGTGATTATTACCGACCATCATGAGTTATTAGGAGAACTTCCTAAGGCACTGGCCATCATGCACCCTATCATCAGTGGTTATGGTGAAGTCGTTTCCTGTGGGGCTTATGTTGCTTTAATGCTATCACGTGCGCTTTTAGGATGCTTTGATGACTATCTTGTTGCTCTTGCAGGTATCGCCACTATAAGCGATATGATGCCTCTAACATCTTATAATCGTGACATTGTTCGCCTTGCTCTAGAATATATTAATACACATCAGTATCCTAACCTCATGAAATTAGCGGAATCAAAAGACGTAACTGAACATGTGATTGCGATGAAAATTGCCCCCAAAATAAATGCCGTTGGGCGCATGACGCTCGGCAGTGAATTGAATGTACTTGTCGAATACATGACGACAAAAGATCACAAACGCATCAATGACATATATGGGTGGATTTATGACGTTAATGAATCCCGTAAAGATACCATGAAAGAAGCTGCGGCAAATACCGATGGTATTGATCTTGAAGACGCCGCTATCGTCATGATCACCGAAGAAAATGAAGGTATGCTTGGCCTATTAGCAGCCCGTTTTGTTAATGCCTATGAACGTCCTAGTATCATTTTCACGCATGAAACAAATGATCCCACTCTTCTAAAAGGAAGTGCACGCTCGCGCAAGGGATTCAACATCGGTAAGGCATTCACGGACCTAATTGATCTCATGATCAAATATGGTGGTCATGAATTAGCGGGAGGTTGTACCATTCGTCTTTCTGACTTTGATGCTTTTAAGAAGCGTTTTATTGCCCTTGCTAATACCTACTCTTTTGAAGAGCAAGTTGAAAAGGTCATTGATGTGAGAAATGAAGATTTAACCTTCGAAAATTATGCTATCTATCGCAAGCTTGCTCCTTATGGTCAAGGATTTCCCGCACCATTATTTCGCCTCCGCGATTATCCTGTCGATCAACTATCCTTTAGTCGCGATGGCAAGCATATCATTATGACTATTGCTCGTGGCGTCAAGGTAGTAGCATTTAACATTGAACAAGACAAGATAAAAGCGCATACATCGATTGATTTTATTGGAAATTTAAACATTAGTGAGTACCGAAATTTCCGTGATTTAACGCTTTTCGTACAGAAAATAATATGATGATATGGGTTGTTTAACAAATCAATATCAATTTAATTAAAAAAAAATTTAAATAAGAT
>CAYWQC010000035.1:0-10422 GCA_964460405.1 uncultured Staphylococcaceae bacterium
CGCTTAATGTTTTGACTAGTGGATCGGCAAGAAAGCTTTCAAGTCCACTTGTTTCGCCAATGGCAGCGGCTCTATCAAGAATAAAAATGATTTCTGGATCATGACTCGTTAAATATTCCTTATTAATGGATGTGCCATGTTGTGCGGATGTTTCGATGTTTTCAACAGCAGGCATAAAACCAAAATCTTCATAGAGTGCTTGGTAACGACCCGTATCTCCATAGGCGGTAAGGGCATCACCGTTAGAAAGAACAAATAAGGCTTCATGATTTTCCGCGACGATTCTGACACGTTCAATATCTTCACTAATGTCAGTCATAACACTTTCAATAGCGGTGGCAACACTTGGAAAAAGAGTAGCGATGTTGTTTGCCACAACTTGTTGAGTTTGCAGACGATATGTTGTAAGCGTCGCATCAAGAACATCAGCTTGTGGGTAGCGCTCCTTCATCTCTTCATAAAGGGTTGCGCTTCTTCCATCGAGAATAATTAAGTCAGGATTAAAGAAGTCAAGCGCGGTGTAATCGGGTTCAAAAAGTGTGCCAATATTATGATATTGGTCGTCATTATACGCTTCTAAACTTACAGGGGTACTCGCCTGGGCCAAACCTAAGGCGGAAATACCTAAGGTTTCAAGTCCAAAGTAATCAAACATATCGAGTACACCAAAATTAAAAGTGGCAACACGACGCGGATGGGTGAGAAAGGTTTCGGTAACGCTTTGTTTATTCCCATCGATGGTTACCGAGTGAGTGATGCTGACTTCTTCGCGAGGAAGTTGGCTCCCCTCACTCGAATGTGTTGGACCGCATCCTGATACTAATAGGGCAGTCAAAATAAAACTTTGTATCATTAATTTTTTCATATTAATCTCCTTTTTTTGTTTGTGTTTGGTGATAAACAATCACATTTTGATTGTCAATTTCACATATTTTAAAATCATGATTGAATACTTCGTCAATCACTGCTTTTTGAATAACGGCTTGAACGTCGCCGACTTTAACGATATTGCCATCTTTCATTGCCACGATTTGATCACAATAAGCCGCAGCAAAGTTAATATCGTGAAGGACAATGAGAATCGTCTTTTTGTAATCTTGCACTAATGCTCGTAAAATCGCCATCATCTCACTGGCATAGCGAAGATCTAAATTATTAAGTGGTTCATCAAGAAGGACATACTTTGTATCTTGTGCGATGACCATTGCGAGGAAGGCTCGCTGTTTTTGACCGCCACTTAATTCATCAATATATTTGTCTTGGA
The DNA here is from genome assembly GCA_964460405.1 of uncultured Staphylococcaceae bacterium. GTDB lineage: Bacteria > Bacillota_I > Bacilli_A > RFN20 > CAG-826 > DATESG01. Next base: position 1,265 of record CAYWQC010000035.1, read on the forward strand.
TGGATTGTAATTCCATGTACGTCAGTGCTTCTTCAATCTTTTCACGGTCATAATCGTTAAGGCGTCCCTTAGAATGAGGAAAACGACCCAATGAGACAAGTTCACGGACACTTAACTTCAAATTGATGTGGTTGAACTGTTTGAGAATGGCTAGTTTCTTGGCAATATCAGCGTTTTTCAAACTTTTCATACTCTTGCCATCAAGCATGACTTCCCCTGAACTCGCCTCAAGGAGACGAGCAACAATCCCAAGTAGAGTTGATTTACCCGCACCATTCGCACCGATGATGCCGGTGATTTTCTCATCTTCAAAATAAAGTGAGATGTTTTTTAAGGTAGGAGTCGTTCCATAAGCATGGGATAGTTTCTTTACTTCAATCATACTAGTCCTTCTTTCGGAGTAATAAATAAATCATATAAACCCCACCAATCAAGGCAATCAGGGTGGTCACAGTCGTCTTATAGCCCGTTAATTCCACAAGCGCTTGTCCAAAAAACAAAAAGATAATTGCTAACAAGACACTGATCATAAAGAGGTGTTTATGTTCATATCGTTTTGTTAATTCACGGGCAAGATTGACCGCTAATAAACCAAGGAATGACAAGGGACCCACCAGTGCCGTTGCCAGTGCTACAGCAAGGGCAACAAGGAAGAGAATATAGCGACTCATACGCGGATAATCAACGCCTAAGTTCGTCGCTTGTGCTTCGCCTAACGCCATCACATCATATGTTTGATGGCGACTAAACATCAGATATGAAATCACGATCATCACCGGCAAGAGCACTAAAACAAGATCAGCATTGATCGAAGTAATGGTCACACTTGTGATTGCTTTAACACTAAAAAAGGCATCTTCACTCATACTTGCTTGAATGACATTAGAAATACTAGCAGCGAGACTAGAAATAATGATGCCTATAAGGAGTAGTAAAACCATATTGTTCTTGTGTTTACGCAAGACAAGCGAATACATGAGAAAGACAATGCCAACCATTAATCCACTGGTCAGGATAAAATTAAGATATGCATTTGTGAAGAGAACATGCACATAACCAAGTGTGGCCACAATCAGGGTTTGCGAAACAGCATAAATCGCATCAAATCCTAAGGCGGCAGGAGTTAAGATACGATTACCTGTAAGGGTTTGGAAAGCAAGGGCACTGAGCGATAACATCACCGCCGCTATCACCATTGCAATGAGCTGCGCACTGCGTTCAGACAATAGATTTTGGATGGCTCTTTGAATATGAGGAAGGGAAATTTGTCCCGCAATTTGTGGGTAAAAGCGTGGCAACCATGCAAGCATGAAAAGCAAAATCGACACAATGGCGAATGGTATAAGCAGACCATAAACTTTTGCTAGTTTGCCCTTCATTGCTTGGTCCTCACCTTCCTAAAAATGAGGTAGAAGAAAATGATAGCCCCACTAATTCCCATTGTAAAACTGATCGGTGTCTCTCCGGGAAAGGCAAGGAGGCGACTGATGATATCATTAAGAAGAACAAATGAAGCACCGAACAGGGCGACATCGAAGAACGTCTTCTTCATATTGTCGCCATAATATATCGACATAAGATTGGGGACAACTAGGCCTAAAAATGGCAGGGGCCCCACGACAATAAAAGTCGATGCCGATATGACACTGACAATGATGAGGCCAAGAATAAGGACCGCACCATAATTAACGCCGAGGTTTTTAGCAAAATCAACACCCAAAGCGATAATATTAAACTTTGTTACAAACACACTCGCGAAGATTAAGGCAGGCACTAGCATCCATAGTAGTTGGGCGTTAATCACACTGATGTGGGCAAAACTACCAACACCGATTGAGGACATCACTTGCAAGATTTGAAAACGTTGGGCAATCAGTGTCGCTATCGAACCGATCACACCTCCAAACATCATCCCAATCAGGGGAACATACACCGTGTTCTTAAATTTGATACGGTTAATGATGAGGACAAAAATGAAGGTGGCTAGCATTGCAAAAACAAAACTAAAAACGAATTTGACGATATTAGATTGGGTGGGAATGAGAATATATCCCACTAAAATGCCTAACATCGCTGCATCAGTTGTTCCCGCTGTGGAAGGTGAAATAAACTTGTTTCGTCCTAATGCATGCATGATCATACCTGCAATCGAAATACTCGTCGCGGTGATAATAATCACAAGTGTTCGTGGTAATCGCGAGAGCAGAAAAAGTTGCCACGCCTCGCCCTCAAAGCGAATGAGACTACCTATATTAACGCGTTGATCAACACCGACAAATAGTGATGTTACAACGAGAATAATAAAGATGAGAGCAATAATGAGTCGGCGTTTATTTTTCATCATTTTGTCCACTAACTCCACCGAATTTAAACGTTAAAAAGCACCCTGGATGAGGAGGTTCAACAAGTTGATTTCGGGAAGTATATACAAATGCTATCATCAAGATTAAAGTCGCCACATAACCACCAATTTCTAGCACGTAATTACGCACAAAAACATTGTATGAAATCACACCTTTTTAAGCAAACGATATTATAACCTCACAGAAAAGTTGTCAATGAAAAAATGACGTTACTATCAAGATTACCGAAAACAAACAACAAAAAAAGATTGAGCGTAAATCCCAATCTTTTTGTATATGTCTCGTGACGATTAACGTTTTGAGAATTGTGGCGCGCGTCTTGCACCTTTAAGACCGTATTTTTTACGTTCTTTAGCGCGAGCATCACGTGTTAACATGCCTGCTCTCTTAAGTGTTCCACGATCTAAGCCAGCTTCTAACAAGGCCCGAGCAATTCCTAAACGGATTGCCCCAGCTTGACCAGTAAAGCCACCACCTTGAACGTTTGCTTCAATATCAAAGCGTTCAGTAGCGTCTAAAAGGGTTAAAGGTTGTTTGAGATCCATCACTAAGGTTTGGTATGGCATGTAGTCGTTGACATCTTTACCATTGACGATGATGTTGCCTTTACCTTCTTTTACGAAGACACGAGCGACACTGCTTTTACGACGGCCAACGCCGATGTAAACTTCAAGTTTTTTCTTTGCCATGACTATTTACCTCCAATGTAACGAAGCGCTAACGTTTCTGGTTGTTGCGCTTCGTGTTTGTGATCTGGACCTGCGTAGACGAATAATTTCTTAATCATCTTGCGACCTAAACGGCCTTTTGGAACCATACCCCAGATGGCTTTATAAACCATTTCTTCGGGTTTTGATTCGAGCATTTCGCCGGCAGTTTTCACTTTAAGGTTACCAAGGTATCCACTGTGTGAATAGTACTTCTTGGTTTCCCGTTTGTTACCACTTAATCCGACCTTTTCAGCGTTGATGACGATGACATAATCACCACAGTCAACGTTTGGGGTGTATTCTGGTTTGTTTTTTCCAATCAATGTAAGTGCGACTTCGCTAGCCATTCTTCCTAAAGGAAGATCGGTGGCATCGACGATGTACCATTTACGAGTGACAGTTGTTGGCTTTGCATTTGTTGTTTGACGTTGCATAATTTTCCTCCTTACCATTTCATTCATCTTACCGGGACGATGAAAGGCAGATAGTGCCGTTTAATAATATATATATTATTTGTGTAAATGTCAATCAAAAACAAACATTTCCACAACAATATGTCAACTAATCTTGTGTGACGTTATGATAGACGCTTTGGACGTCTTGAACATCTTCAAGTAAATCAATCAGACGGGTGAACATTTCTAAGTCATCACCTGTGACGGTAATCAAATCATTGGGGAGCATTCTAATTTCCGAAACGATAAATTCAGACACGCCTAATTCATAGAGCGAATCACGAGCGGCACCAAATGCGCTGGGGTTAACCAAGACTTGAACTTTGCCATCTTCTTCGGCAACTTCCCATACATCAATATCATTTAAAATGAGGTGTTCTTCTACGACAGCTTGGCGAAAACCCTCAAAGACAAATACGCCATTTTCTGTGAAGTTATAGTCGACTTTTGTAAAAACAGCATTTGCTTTTTTAATAGCAGCTTTAATATCACTCACAGCGCGGTTCACATTATCAGTAAGGGTATCAATCACAAACATCGTATTGCCTGGTCCCATCACTTCATAGCGACCGGGAATATAGGCAACAGCATCACTGCCACTCGCCTTTTTAATCGCTCTTTCAACGACGTCTTTAGGGACGCCTTGGCTCTTAAATTTATCAATGGCCGAACGCAAAGCTAGGTTACTATCCGGATTAGGTTCTCCTTGTTTGGCCGCTAAATAAATTTCTTTACTTGCCCGCATATAAAGCGCGCTCTTTTTTGCGGCGGTTGAGGCCATCGCGGCCGCTCTTACTTCAAAATGTCTTCCCATAATCTATTCCTCGATTTCTCATCAATTTTACACGAAAATGTTAAAAAAGTTAATATTTAACGCGAATTAAGTATAAACCTTCACCGCCAACCTTGTAACTTGTGACTTGTCTTTGTGTACAATCAAGCCGTGTTGTCATATAGTCGAGCTGGATTTTATCACCGGCATAGGCAAGCGCAGTACCAACAATCATCCTAATTTGCCCTTGCATAAAGCCACTGCCGGAAAAATCAACAATCACTTCTTTGCCTACCTGTTTGACTTTGATAAAAAAGATGTCACGTACAAATTTTTCTTCATCACTAGGTTTAGAAGTAAAAGAGCGAAAGTCATGTCGACCACTAAATAGGTCTAAGGCCTGTTTAAACTTAGCAAGGTCGAATGGATAAGGATACACGAGTCTCGTCTGAGTCAAAAAGGGTTCCTTATCGCTCAATACGATGCCATAACGATATACCTTCTCTTTAACGTCATAACGGGCATGGAATTGATCACTCACCGTTTTAATCTTTAACAGTTTAATATCTGAGGAAAGCATTTTATTGAGGGCATAAAGCAGGCTTTTTTGATTGACTTTAGGAGCATCAAAATGGAAGGTTTGGCCAATTGCGTGGACTTTAGCGTCAGTGCGACCTGAGCCATGAATGGTAATTTTGTCGTTAAAATAGCGAGACAACACCGCCTCAATCTCCCCTTGTATGGTCTTGACATCACTTTGTTTTTGCCAACCATAATAGGGATGACCAAAATAAGAACAGACAACCAAATAGCGCATTAGAATAATCCTTTTATCAATGTTATCAAATCATAAAATGCGGCGATGACAGGGGTTTTAAACACAAGTAATAAGATGGCGCCTGTCAGCATAAACGCGAAGGTCATAAAAGCAAATAGGTCACGTCTAGCGAAGGTTAACATCCGATATTTAGTGCGTTTACCTTGAGGATTATATCCCCGGGCTTCCATCGCATTAGCGAGCTCATCACTACGCATAAAGGCCGAGTTAAAAAGCGGGACAATCAAACTCACGATACCGCGAATTTTCTCACCAAGTCGTCCGCCTGAAAAGTCAACACCACGACTTTCTTGTGCTTTCATAATCCGTCCTGTTTCATCCAGTAGTGTTGGGATAAAGCGAAGGGCTAGTGACATCGTCATCGCTACTTCATGGACGGGGAATCTAATCAACTTCAAGGGACTCATCGTCCATTCAAGTGCGAAAGTTAAATCAAGTGGTTTCGTAGAGGATGTTAAGACCATCGTTAGTGAAATCATGAGAACAAGGCGAATGAAAATGTAAAATGTTTGGTACACCGCAGCAGCATAAATCGGATAATTCCATATTGAAAACAAGACAGTGACATCCTGGCTACGGTAAGAAATGATATTAATGATTAATAAAAACACAACCATAAACCAAAGTGGTTTTAGCTGTCTAATTAAACTTTTTAATTTAACTTTTGCTAGTTTCAAAGCGATAAGGACAAGGATGATTAAAACGCCATAAAATGTGAAATTAACCCACGTATCACCAAAGGAAAAAAACACAAGCACCATAAATGAGACAAGGCCAAAAAGTTTAACACGCGGATCAATACGGTGGAGAATGGTATTGTATGGAAGGTAACGCCCTAAAGAAATGTTTTTCATAATTCACCTCTTAAGGCCACGAGTTTTTTGGCTAAATCTTCGACACTACGAATATCATTAATATCGATAGGTGCGCCCTTACTCATCAAGCTCCGAATAAAAGCATAAAGTGCAGGTACTTCTAGAGAATATTCATCTTTGATATCGCTAAAGAGGGCATGTGGGGTTGTTTCTTCAATCACACGGCCATCCTTCATCACAATCACATCACTCGCGTATTGGAGGACGATGTCCATATCATGGGTAACAAGAATAATCGTTGTGCCACTCGCGTGTATTTTTTGAAATAGACTCATCATTTGTCGGGCGTTGAGGGGATCAAGGCCAGCCGTAGGTTCATCAAGGACGAGCACTTCGGGATTAAGAGCGAGGATGCCGGCAATCGCCACCCGTCTTTTTTCGCCCCCAGAAAGATCAAAGGGAGACCGTTCATAATAACTCTCATCAATACCCACAAGACTGAGTGCTTTTTTCGCCGCCTCAATAGACTCTTCTTCACTGACATCAAAATTACGCGGCCCAAACGCCACATCTTTGATGACTGTATCGGCAAATAGTTGATATTCAGGAAATTGAAAAACAACGCCCACTTTAGAACGAAGTGACTTCTTCTTATATGGTTTAAACTTGAGAAGACTCGTCTTGATAGATTGTAATTTTTGCTTGTGATCAACGTCTACTTTTTTATCGTTTATTTTTTTATCTAACAGCTTAAGATACTTGTGATATTTTATCGGTGTAACTGCTTCTTGGCCCACGGAAACAAAGCCGCTTGTCGGTGTAAGAAGCGCATTAATTTGTTGAATAAGCGTCGACTTACCACTGCCGGTATGACCAATAATCGCCGTGAAAGAGTGGTCTTTGATCGATAAATTAATATCATGAAGTGCGTCATATTGAAAAGGTGAACGCGGTGAATAAATAAAATCAAGGTGATGAAATACTACGGCCATAACTCACCTACAAGACTGTCTAAGTCTTTACTTTCTAGAACTAAACCTTCACGGGAAAGTGCCTCTTTGAGTCGGTAAATAAAGGGAAGGTCAAGGGCAATTGCATGAAGGACATCGGCGTGTTCATATACGTCACTAGGGGGTCCTTGTAAAATAATTTTACCCTCGCTAAAAACAACAATTTCATCACTGGCTAGTGTTTCTTCAATGTCATGGGTAATACTAATCACGGTAAGATCAGGATTATCTTTTTTCATACGCTTGACAATATCACCAATTTCCCGCTTGCCTTTGGGGTCTAACATTGCCGTCGCTTCATCAAGTATGACCATTTTAGGATTAAGGGCAAGCACGCCAGCAATCGCAACACGTTGTTTTTGCCCACCACTGAGATTAGTCGGTTCTTTGTCTAAAAAAGAAGCCATGCCCACTTCACTAGCAAAATGGTCAATAATAGTGTCCATTTCCGCGGGATCAACTTGGCGATTTTCTAGACCAAAGGCGATATCATCACGGACAGTCGAACCAATGAATTGATTGTCGGGATTTTGGAAAACAATGCCTAAATCAAAACGAATGGCAGCAAGATTTTCTTCATTTAAGGTTTGCCCAAAAATGAGAATGTTTCCAGATTGTGGTTCAAGGAGCCCTGCTATCAGCTTGGCAAATGTTGACTTTCCACTGCCATTATGACCAATCACGGACACATAACTACCTCGTTTTATACTTAAACTGACGTCATCAACGACGTCCTTTTCTTTGTCATATGAGTAAGTTAAATTTTTAACTTCTAGTGCTAAATTATTCATGTCTTTTCTTTTCAAAGGTGACTACTGGCTCCCGTCCCTTAAATGGACGCATGCTCACCCCCGCCAGTTCAAAAATTCGTCTGCTCGCCCGGGTGTTGAGTTCATCGTGATATTTATCCGATAGAAAAACGACTTCTTTAATGCCGGCTTGGACGATTGCTTTTGCGCATTCGTTGCAAGGAAATAAAGTCGCGTAAAGTGAACATCCTTTTAAGGATGCACCATTACGTGTGTTTAAAATCGCATTGAATTCAGCGTGACACACGTATAAATATTTGGAGTTGAGATCCTCACCCTTTTCCCAAGGCAGAGCTTCATCATCAATGCCAATCGGCATGCCGTTATATCCAACACTGACCACTTTATGCTCATGGTCAGCAATACAAGCACCCACTTGGGTACTTGGATCTTTGCTACGTTCACTTGATAAAAGGGCGATTCCCATGAAATATTCATCCCAATTAATATAATTTTCTCGCTTCATAGTCCCTCCTTTTAATCATGTAGATTATAGCACAAGTAAAACTTGTTTTACTATTAAGAACTCGTTGTCATGATCGTAAAAAGGTTTGCTTGAATGTACCTTGTTGATTACACAGTCTTATACATGTAAAAGAGAAAAAGCGTTCCCAAAAACAAGAGAATAAAGAGGACAATCATCGTCATGCGGTATATTTTTTTAAAAGGGACATCTTTGACAAAACGTTTAACAACAATATTAAGGGGGAGTAGCAGTACTAGAAGTTTAGTGCGCATATCAACTTGAGTACTTATCACATAAAAGAGTTTCAACCCAATCATACAAAGTGGCGTTAATACGAGCCCTGCCCACATTGATAAAATCAGAATTTTAATCATTAAATCAAACATGGAGGAGCCCTCCTAAACCAAGATAGATGAGGCCTAAAACGGGGAGCGCTAGAGCCCATAAACTTGCCGTAAAGAAAAAGATAAAGGCAAAACACATATAACTTGTTAAAAAAACGTAAACACGATTTTTCAGTTTCATATACCGACCTCACTGTCTTCGATTAGTGTGCTCGTTAAATTGCCACTGGCATCAATATCAATGAGTCTTCCACCCTTAGCGGTATTCCCATAGCCACTGTAACCACTTGCTAATCCATAGGCAAGGAGAATATCTTCGTGGTAAAAACTAAACGTATTGAGGTGATCATGGCCGACAAAAACAGCCTCACTCACCCCGTGCGTGACCATACTTTCAAAAAAGCCAGTATTGACACCTTGATGAAAAACGCCCTCACCCATGACCCCGTCAACCGCCTTTTCTTCACTAAATTCTAAGTATTCCATGAGGGGAATATGCATGAATACTGAGGAATGAATGCCCGTCAGTGCATCGGCTTCAGCGTGGTTATCATACCACTCAACTTGGGCGGGAGA
>CAYWQC010000036.1:0-6236 GCA_964460405.1 uncultured Staphylococcaceae bacterium
TTTTTTCTGGTTTGCTTAATAGCTATGTTAGTGAGCGTCGTGTGCAACAAATTGCCGAACTATTTAGTTCAAATAAGGCTTATCGATTTAAAGATAAAGAAGTCACGACATCCTTTGGCGAAGTTTACAATCCAGATTTAAATGCCGAAGCCTTTAATCGCTTTATTAAAGGCGACTATATAGGTCGTAATGAATTAGGGAGAAAAGCCCCTTTCGATATAACAAAATTTAAAGATTACTTACGTAAAAATCACATGATCATAGCAGACCACGCCCTTAATAGTGACGATATTAATAGCATCATTGCTTTAACGATGATTTACTCATTCAACGAAGAAACCATGGCCCAACAAATTGGCGCTGCATATGATGCTAGCCAACCGCTTGGTCAGCGCGTTGATTTTGATCTTATTAGCCGGAGTCTCAAAGAATTGACGCGTTACAAACATATTGCGCGACCGAAAAAAATTAAGCCCATCAATAAACTTGATAGTGATAGTGATAAAGCTAAACTCATTAATCGCATGGAGATTGAACCGAGTTATGACTTCCTTTCATCTTTTAATCAAGGTGCGGTAGTGTCAGATAGCGAGATGAATCTATTATTAAGACTGAGCCAAGACTATCACCTTAGTAATGCCGTCATCAACGCCCTTATTTATCACATACTAATGAACTATAATATGCAATTGCCAAACAAACTTGTGGAGAAGTATGCGTCCACGCTTGTTCGTCTTAAATTTGATCATGCCGTTGATGTCGTTAACTATTTTGCCGAACAAAAACAAGCCAGAAAAGTTGGGAAAACGAAAAAGGTATCGAAACCAAAAGTCGCGATTAAAGCAAATGAAGAAGCAGAAATCAGTGACGAAGCATACGAAAAACTCTTAAAGGAGCTTAAAAATGTCTAATCATCCTAAACGGGGAATCGCTGACATCATCGATGATATTTCAATTAACGATGTTGATGATTTTTATCAACGCGAGCTCAAACGAGTTCTCGATGACAAAGGCTTATTGTCACAACTCAAACAACGGGGAATTAGCCCACAAATGGTTGATGGTAATCTTGGGAATATTCTTGATTTTGAAGAGAGTCATCAACGTTGTCAAATGTATCACCAACAACATGGGGATGAACCATGTGGTACCCAAATTGTTGAACTTACCGTCATTGATGGGGAAGTAGTACGTCAACTTGGACAATGTCCACATCAGCTAAAAAGGGATCAACATCGCGGTCGTTATGTCATCAGTGATTTTGATTATCATTGGATGAATCGTCATCTTAGTGATGTCGATGTTCAACGCCACCGTGCGCCTTATCTGAGTGAACTTTTAAGTATCGTAAAAGGTGAAAATAAGTGGGTTTATGTTTTTGGCCCAAGTGGAAGAGGCAAGGCGTATATGAGTGTTTGTGCACTAAATGAACTTGCAGAAACTAATAAAAATGCCACGTTTGCCTTTGTTGATTTTCCTAGTTTTGTAAGTGAAAACATGGTCGATTTTTTTGCCAATCGTGCCACTGTAGATCGTATGATTAATGTTTTAAGCGAGGTCGATTACCTTGTGATTAATCGCTTTGGAAATGAAGAAATGAGCGAACTCGTTCGCTCCTCAATTACCATGCCTCTTTTAAGTAATCGCGATAGTAAACGTAAAGTTACCATTATCCTAGCAAGTGTAGGGCTTGAAGAACTTGAAGGTCTCCACAAGGGTGGTAAAAACAATCAAATACGCGCCGAACAACTCACACAAATTATTAAAGATAATATTAAGACGCCAATCTATTTAAGTGGCGCAAAAATATACTAAACTAGTGAATTTCTAAATTGATTAAGACGCTATCAATATCTTGATAGAGTTTATTTATTGTTGCATTATTAATAATAATTGCATCGATTTTCGCCCGGTTTTTTAAATATTGTACATCTGGACTTGCGACAACGTTTTGACCACGTAGTTCTAAATAATGTTCTTGTGTAGCTTTATCGGTTTCAATGCCAATAATATAGGGGAAAAGTTCATTAATTTTATGGGAGAAAACTAAGGGGATTTCAAAGAAAATGACCGAATTTTTCTCAGCATTAATACGTTCAAAAATACGTTTTTTGATAATTGGATGAACTAATTTCTCCACTGTTTTCAAAAGCTTAGGATTGATGAGAATTGCATCACGCAATTTTTGTTTATCAAAACGACGACGCGTATGAAGTTTGACCCTAAGAGCGTCTTCAAGTAAACGTGTAAATGGGCGTTCTCTATATAAGTCTCGCACCATTTGGTCACTATCGATGACGGAGAAGCCTTTTGATTTTAGGTATAGACCTACAGTTGATTTACCGGCGCCAATCATTCCGGTAATGGCTATGGCTAAAGCACGAGTAGGATGGCGTTGACAGCGGGGACAATAAGTTGTGCCACGACCTCCCACAAAGATTTTCTTCATCTTATGGCTGCATACATGGCAAGGAAGGTTGTCGCGCCCATAGGCATTCAACTGACTTTGAAAATCGCCGGTGATGCCATTACCTGGATGATAGCTTCGAATGGTTGAACCACCAGCGTCTAATGCTTTATTGAGTACCTCACAGGCGTATGATATGAGTATTTTCACTTGCTCAAGATTGAGCTTGTTAGCGGGATGTTCAGGATGAAGTTTAGCAAGAAAAAGGGTTTCATCAACATAGATATTGCCCAGTCCTGTCATGATTGATTGATCAAGTAAGACCGCTTTTATTGAGCGTGCCGTGTGTTTGAATTGTTTATAAACGACAAGCGGGTCAGCATCGAAGGGTTCGGGTCCAAGCCGAGATAGCCCACTATCTTTGATGTAATCACGACGATTAGTCAGTGTCATCGTCCCAAATTGTCGAGAATCGTCATAACACATTTTGCGGCCATCTTCGAGGGTAAAAACAACGCATGCATAACGAGATAAATCTTGCCCAGGAAGCACTTCGATATATTTGCCTTCCATCCTTAAATGGGAAACGATGACAACATCATCTTCAAGATCAAAAATTAGAAATTTTCCGATACGGCGAACGTCTTTAAATGATTTACCAATGAGGGTATGTTTAAATACGGTCGCATCCGTTTGGACAATCCGTGACTTTAGGATTGTTATGTCAACGATACGATGATTTTTGATCCGTGGCAGTAAAATTTTTCTAACGGTCTCTACTTCGGGTAATTCGGGCATAAGATCTCCTATTTTGCATCAAACCATGTGCGACCTGACTGATATTCAACGTGCATTTTCACGTCTAGAGGTAGGGCATTTTCCATGATCGTTTTTATGTGATGAATGACTTGTTCCTTTTCATCCTTATGGACTTTAAATACAAGTTCGTCATGAATTTGTAACACTAATTTAGAGCGACAATGATTGTCACTTAGATATTGATCGACTTTGATCATTGCTATTTTTATAAGATCGGCAGCGGTCCCTTGAATAGGCGCATTGGTTGCGGCGCGCTTAGCAAACTCTCGTACTTGATATTTTTCATGATTGATTTCACCTAAATAACGGCGACGTCCACTGAGCGTGGTCACATATGAGTTTTTAGCGACACTAGCGATGATGTTTTCTCTAAATGTGGCGATTTCTGGGTAATTTTGATAAAACTTAGCAATGATTTCGCGAGCTTCTTTCGGACTCATATCAAGTTGTTCACTTAAACCCCAATCACTAATGCCATAAACGATACCAAAGTTGACCGCCTTGGCCTTGCGTCTAGCACCATCTTCTTGCGCCAATGATCCAAAAATAGCATCAGCAGTTGCTTGATGAATATCGTAACCCTTATTAAAGACATCGATAAGCGGCTGACACTTAGCGACACTTGCCAAAATTCTTAATTCAATTTGTGCATAGTCAAGCGATAATATGTCAAAGTCTTCGTCTTCGTAGTAGAAGGCTTTTCTAATTTCACGACCTTCCTGATCACGAATTGAAATATTCTGCATATTAGGGTTAGAAGAAGAGAGCCTCCCCGTTGTAGTGAGGGCTTGATTGAATTGAGCGTGAAGCTTACCATCCTCATAAAGATGATGGATGAGACCGTCGACATAAGTCGACATTAATTTAGCGTACTTGCGATATTCAAGAATCTTATCAACAATCACATGGCTACCACTTAGAGCTTCTAAATGTTGAACAGAAGTTGAACGTTTTCGGTTGACCTTCAGGTTTAATTCATCATAAAGGACAGTTGCCACCTGTTGAGGAGAGTTAATATTAAATTCATGCCCAGCGAGTTGATAAATTTCAGATGTTAATTGCTGGATGTTATGTTTGAAATCCTCAGAAATAAGTTCGAGTTTACGTTGATTAAGTGGAAAACCTTCAATTTCCATTTTCGTAAGTACATGATTGAGTGGTAATTCGATGTCTTGATAAATTTGGAGGGCATCGATGGCTTTCAATCGTTTGGTTACTGCCTTTGACAAGTGGTAACTATAATGGGCTAAATGTCCGGCAATATCAGCAGGATTCGTTTCCTTATTAACGGCAAGAGGGATGTTAAAAAAGTCAAATACAAAGGCGGGTTCATCTTTGAGATTAGAGTCTAGTAAGTAGGCACCAAGTAAAAGGTCAAAATACAAACCATCAAGAACAATGTTGAATTTGTTCATCGCCACTTTTTGCTTTTTGTAATCGTAAGTATATTTTTTTCTATTGGGATCTTGAAGAATGTTAAGCAAGCGTTTATCGGCAAGAAGATCTTGCTTATTGATAAAGTAAGTATGCTCGCCATTATCAAAGGCTAAACCGTGAAAATCACTGCGATAATAATTGGCTTCATCTAGCACAAAACAAAAGGCGAAGAAGTCTCCAATCGTAATGCTATCACTTGACTTTATCGCTTTAATTTGAACGGTCTCTTGCGCTTTTCCATTATTTTGTGCGGGTTTTAAGCGTGAAAGAAATGTTTTTAATTCATATTTATTCGCAAATTTCTTAGTTTCTTCGGCATCGTAACCATAATATTTAGTATCTTTTACTTTAAAAGGCAATGCGACATCTGTCATAATCGTGGCAAGTTCACGGGCATGGCGTCCAATCGCCTCATGTTCAATGAGAGAGGCGCCTAGTTTTCCACGAATGGATGTCTTTTGGGCAAGAATATCATCAAGATGCCCATACTCGAGGATGAGTTTTTTAGCGGTCTTATCGCCCACACCTGGTATGCCTTTAATATTATCACTGCTGTCACCTACAAGTGCTTTATAATCAATCATGTACTCAGGTCCAAACCCATATTCTGCCTTCATCACTTCAGGGGTGAAATCAACAATATCGCTCATTCCTTTTTTAATGAGTTTAATGGTAGTTTTAGGACTAATCAGTTGAAGATAATCGCGATCACTCGTATAAATTTCAACCTGAAAATCTTCATTTTCAGCCACGCGTGCTAAGGTTCCAGCAAGGTCATCTGCTTCATATCCATTAAGTTCAAAAGTGAATATATTAAGGGCGTTAAGAAACTCTCTAGCAATGGGAAATTGCACAATAAGCGGTTCAGGGGCGGGTTTTCGATTAGCCTTATACGTCTCATCTTCAAGATGTCGAAAAGTCTTTTCACCCGTATCAAAAGCGACGAAAATATGATCATCATTTTTTAGGCTACCGAGGATTTTACTTATCATATTTGAAAACGCGAAAATAGCATTTGTGTAAATGCCGGTACTGGTCTTCATGATATTATCGGGGTTGCGATAGTCTATTGTCGCGTAATAGGCACGGAAAAGTAGGGAATTTCCGTCGATGATAATTAATTTTTTCATAGGTGTTCCTCGAGTTCTTGAATGTGTTTTGCAATAATTTGGGGTCGCCCATCTCTTAGTTGATAATCACCAATCACGCCAATGATGCGCTGTGGTGTTAGGACCGAAAAATACTGGGCATAAGTGGTGGGGAATAATGTGATGTCAATGTCAGTCTCATAATCACTCAGTGTAACAAATGCCATTTGATCACCACTTCTAGTCTTAATCGTTTTCAGAGTTTTGATGTAGCCATAAATGCGAGGCTGCGCTTGATTCATGTTGGCAATGGATGTTAATTTAAGTCTACTAGCATCTTCACTGACATAACGAAGTGGGTTATCGCTGATTGCAAGACCGATTAATTCGATTTCCCGAATAATTTTCTGACGTGGATCATCAGCGATTTTTTCAATAACAATCGGTGAGAGAAAATTTGCAGCGGGGTCAAGACTATAGTTTTT
>CAYWQC010000036.1:6246-10357 GCA_964460405.1 uncultured Staphylococcaceae bacterium
TTAAGTCATCCCATTTTCTATTACTCATTTCTTCTATAGTTTTTATAAAATTCTAGTTGCTCGACTTGCGCTAACATGGACATACGTGAATGGGGAAATTCATCGAGGGCACCGCCTTCGACAAGGAGACGAAGATCATTTTTACTGACATCAATATAATTGGCTCGTGTTAAAAAATTTTCGAGTGATGAAAAAGGCCCATGTGCCTCCCGCTCTTCAATAAAACGCCGTGCTTTTTCACTACTCAAACCCTTGATGACACTGAGTGGTAATCGTAGGCTTTTGGCAGCAGGAAAAAACGTCATTTGTGAATGATTAATACTTGGAAGAGCAAGAGAGAGTCCCCGCGATTTCATCTCCGAGACAATGTGTGGGAATTTGACATCATTGCTTGTCGATCGATCAAGAATAGCGGCATAAAATTCTAGGGGATAATACACCTTTAAATAAGCCATTTGACAGGCGAGTTTAGCATACGCAACACTGTGTGATTTATTAAAGCCATAGTCGGCAAATTTTTGGATATCCTTAAAGACATGACGGGCATCACTTTCCTTATAGCCTTGTTTGAGCGCACCTTGAAGAAAATCATCTTCAAGACGATTTAGCTGTTGCTCGTCTTTTTTACTAATTGCGCGCCGGAACATATCGGCCTCTGCATAAGAAAAACCTGCCATATGAGTGACAATTTGCATAATTTGTTCTTGGTAGACAATAATGCCATAGGTTGGGGCAAGTATGCGTTTAAATCCTTCGTTGAGATAGGTGATATCTTCGTGGGAAGATTTTCGTTGGGCGTAAAGGGGTATGTTTTCCATTGGACCGGGTCTAAATAAAGCCAAAACTGCAACAACATCACTAAATTCGCTAGGTTGAATTTGTCTGATTGCACGCAACATTCCCGCTGATTCTAACTGAAAAATTCCCATGGTTTTTTCGCTTGAGATTAACTGATAAACTAGGGGATCATCAAAGGGAATCTTTTCATAATCAAGAGTGATATGTTGATATTGTTTAATCAACTTGAGACACGTGTCGATTGTTGTTAAATTAGTGAGGCCAAGAATGTCCATTTTTAAAAAGCCCTGTTCCTCGAGAAAACCCATTTCATATTGTGTCATGTTGACACCATTGTTATCAAAAATCGGTAAAGAATCGACAAGGGGTTGATCATTAAGAATAAGTCCTGCAGCATGCATGCCTGTCTGGCGGGGAAAGCCTTCAATTTTAGCGGCAAGTGTGACAATATTCAAGTAAAAAGGATCACTATCAACAAGTTGTTTAAAACTTTTAATATGGCGATAACTATCGCGCAAATTGTATGAGGTCGTGCCTAAGGATTTCGTGAGAAGATTAATGTGTTTGATATCAATTTGATAAAGACGGCCAATATCGCGGATGGATTGACGAGCGGCATTGGTTTGAAAGGTCACGATGTTAGCAATCCTATCCTCACCAAAGCGTGTTTTTAAATATGTGACAATTTCATCACGACGACCATCCATAAAGTCGATATCAATATCCGGCATAGTTTGGCGGGATGGATTGAGAAAGCGTTCAAATAACAAGTCATATTTGAGGGGATCAATAGTGGTGATATCAAGCAAAAACGCCACCAATGAACCGGCAGCACTACCCCGACCTGGACCCACAAGAATCGCGGATTTCTTGGCGAATTTAACATAGTCATAAACAAGTAAAAAGTAATCGTTATAACCCATATCATCAATGACTTTAAGTTCAAAATCTAGGCGTTTTTGGTAGGTTAAATTGTTAGGTTTATATACTTGTAAAGCTTGTTCACATAAATGACGAATATAACCACGACTTGTTTGCCCCTTATCTAGGGGATAGCGAAGTAGTAGTCCCCGTTTTTGCGCTAGAGTAAAATTGATACTTTTTGCAATGAGATGGGTGTTAAGTAACTCTTGCTCTTGATAAAAATGCGTCAACTCTTCAAAAGAATAGAGGTGATATGGACCGGACTTTTCATGAAGATCACCCAGCATGCTGTCATGTTTAATCGCGTCAGCAAGATGCAGGTTGATTGCATCACTTGCTTTAACATAAAGAACATGTGGAATCGCAACAAGTTGATAGTCGTATTGCTTGGCAAACTCACGAATCAGCTCGTTATATTCGTTTTTTTGTTCATATTGTTCAATGCCAATATAAAGCGTGTTGATTAACAAGGCAAAGTGTTTAAATAAATCCCGCATCTTTTTTTGGTCATCTTGACCTAAAGAAACGATTGCGTGTTGATTGGCGCTGATGATGACAATCAAATGTTCACTATATTTTTTAAGTAAGGCATCATCCATTGTCATTTTTTCATGGTGGCGCAATAATAAAATAAGGTGACGGTAACCCTCTTCGTTTTTAGGATAAACGATCAACTCAATATCCTTATAGGTTAGTCGCACCCCTAAAAGAGGCGTAATTGATTTACTTTTTGCCTGTTTAGCAAAGGTTGGTTGACCAAAAAGATATTGTCTATCAGTAAGTCCAGCGTGACTTACACCTAGTTTTGATAAGGCTAAAACATAGTCATCCACGCTCATTCCTGATTCGAGGATTGAATAGGCACTTTGTGTGTTTAAGTATACAAAATTTTTCATAATTCTCACTTATAAATATACCATAATTTAACGTAATAATTAATGAATAGACAAAATAAAAAGCAATCTTTCGATTGCTTATTCATCTTTCAAATATTGATCGACGTCATTGACAAATTTGATGATATCTTCGCGGGAGAAGAGTGAAGCGCCACTCGCTTGAGGATGCCCTCCACCATGCCATTTCGCCGCTAATTCATTGATGGGTTTACCAGCACTACGCAGTGATACACGCCATCTATTTTCACCCACGTCTTCGGTAATGGCAGCCCAGGCTTTAATTCCCTTAATGCCACTGAAGATATTGACGTTCTCTTTCCCTCGCTCGGGGGTGATGTTAATTGTTTTTTGTGCGTCTGCATCAAGAACATAATAAGCAAAGCCATTTGATGTCACTTTGAATTGGTCAAGAATATAGCGCTTTGTATATAGATCTTCAAGATCACCACTATAAAGTTTGCTATAGATATCCTTATTCATATCAACGCCTAACTCTAATATTTGTTCAGCAACCGCGAAGGTTGTTGCGCTTGTTGTCGCATATTTAAAGCGACCACTATCACCAACAATACCCGAGAAAAGCATCGTTGCAGATGGCTTGGTAAAACGATATTGTTCACTTAAACCAAGAAAAATGACAGCGAGCATTTCACTGACGGCGACAGCATCATCATCGACAAGAATGAGTGAACCATAAGGTTCAACATTAGGATGATGATCAATTTTGACGATATCATGCGCTTTCTTGACACGTGGTTCACTACAGCGACCCATATTACCTAAATCAAGAACAAGGGCAAGAAAAGGTTTATCAAACCAGGCATCACTCTCTTGGTCAAAGAAAGGGTAGAGAGTAGGGGAATAAAATTGATGATCTTCTCCAAATGCTTTAATTTCTTTGTTGGGGAAATTTTCCTTTAACCAGTAATACATGCCATATTGACTTCCTGAGGAATCAGGATCTGGGGTCTTATGAGCAAAAACGGCGATGCGGTCATTACTTTTGATTTTTTCTAATAATTGGGCACTAAATGCTTGATAACTTTCAAACTTGCGTATAATTGACGGACTTAAATGTTTCATACTTTACCTCCTAGGTGGTCCAAGTTATATAGATTAATAAAAATGCTTGCAATATACAAGCATTTTGTTTCTAAAGTTGAGATTAGTGAGTAAGACGGTAACAATCACGGGCAATCATTAATTCTTCATCTGTAGGAATAACCGCAAGCTTTATGCGACTCTCTGGGGTCGATATCACTTGAATTGCACCACGCTTCTTATTGGCGGCTTCATCAAGTTCTAGACCAAAGGCGCCTTTAAGTTCATTGACCACTAAATGACGAAATTTTGTGGAGTTTTCACCGATACCAGCGGAAAAGACGATGAGATCAGCACCACCAAGGCGGGCAATGTATTGGGCAATAAAGTCAACGGTGCGTCTAATAAAGAGTTGGTCGGTAAGACGTGCACGTGGATCACCCTTTTCAATA
>CAYWQC010000037.1:0-9919 GCA_964460405.1 uncultured Staphylococcaceae bacterium
ATCAATACACAAAACATATTGCTCAACCTGGCTATCGCCTTACATATGCCCTTGAACTCACGTTAGCTAATACCGCTAGTGAGAAGGACTATGATATTTTCTTATCGGGTTTCACGAGCGAAGCGTCAACCTTGTTTTATGATTACGCCCGCGATGAGGCGATTGACATTGCTGAAGCGATAGACTTATATAGCACTGTTATTGATGGCGATCAAACCAATAGTGCGATCACTAGTCAGGCTGCAACTTTCATTGAGGCAATCACGCCTAGTGGGGGCGACAAGTTTGATGGTAGTGATGAGGTTGTCCTCCTAGACAGCATCAGCTATCCAGTTTCAGAGAATGCACAAACAAAAATATTTTTATTCACTATTGAGTTTAGTAATCATCCCGATACTTTTTACAAATTCCGAGAATATAGTAACGATAAAATTTATTATGATAAGACGGTGACTGGAAACTCTAACGTCTATAAAAATCTTAGTTTCTCGCTTGACTCACTATTGATCCAAAAAAAATAACGTTGATTATAAGACTGTTTTAATTAATTTTGAAAAAAGTTTTTGCTTAACTCTTGTCAAAAAAAATAAAAACAGTTTATAATATAGCTACCAAAGATTAATCACTCCTCCCTCATTGATTAGATCTCTGGAAGCGAATTGCCCGCTTGACTCTGTGCCCATTAACACGAGAGTCTCAATCCTTAATGACAAAGGAAATCAAAAAAACGGAGGATTTTAGTCATGAACAAGAAAAACAAAATTTTATTAACATCTGTCGGTCTAGCAATGCTTAGTGGTATTGCCGCGACTGGCTCAACATTCGCATGGTTTACCACAACCAGAACAGCCTCAATCTCCTATTCGAGCGCGACCGTCAAATCTACCCAAAGTAATTTAACCATTACTTACGCTGGTTCTGCTAATACAGTGACGGCAAGCCCAAATAGTGGTGCAACCAATTCACTTGAAATTACTGGCGGTAATAATGTCACCGATATTTCTGGAGATGGGGTTAACTTCTACAAGCCTGTGTGGAGCGCTACTCCTGAAGTTGCTAGTGCAATTAACGAAGTAACAACCGCAGAGGGAAACTGGGTTGAATTCAAAATTATTATTTCACGCGACAACGATAACGGTATGAAGGTCTATTTAGGTGAAGACACACTCATCTCTGCAGTTACCGCAAATGATGATGAAGACGAACAAGCAGTATTAGCTTCACGTTTAGCGGTTTTAGATGATAGTGACCAACTTAAGGTGCTTTATGCCCCAGACACAAACGATACAGCCCACAGTTACATTACAGAAAATGATGGTGGTCCTGCTGCTTATGGTGATTCTGGGTTTGAGATTGCGACGAATTCAACTGTTGTCAATACATTTACAACTGAATCAAACATCGCTGCTGCTGATGCGACTGGTACGCTCATTGCCGATTTAAGCACGGCTAATTCCGCCAATGTCACATTCCGTGCATGGCTTGAAGGTGAAGACAGTGATGCAATCAACGATGCAATTGGTGGTGTCTTTAATATTGATATCGACATTTACGGTCTTGAAGCTTAATCGGTAGTCAATTCTCGCTAATTGTTTAGGTTATATGGGGTGTCTTTCTAAAATTAGATTGACACCCTTTTCTTTTTTGTCTAATATTGATGTATAACCTAAGCAGGGGTAATTTAAAAATGAACACAGAAAACAAAAAGATTGTCATACCTGGTTGGCTCTCATTAACACTCATGATTGGACAAGTTGTCTTGATGGTTTTCCTTGTCACGGTTTCAATCATTGCTATGGCAACTGTTGGATCCGCAGGAGGGAATGCCTTCATGAATTGGATTAAATGGTTACAGCTTAATCCAATTTATATGTTTATGCTCATTGTCTTTCCACTCATTCTCTTATTCTTATATAACGTTTATTTACTGATTAAAGCCTTTAATGGTCAAAAGGAAAAAACCTTTAATGCCGCTGGTATGAGTGAAGCAGAAATTAGAGAAGAAGCTCGTCGTCAAGCCCTTGAAGAGCTTAAACAAGAGATGGTAAAAAAGGAAAAAGACGAAAACAAATAATCAATTATTACTAGAATAAAGTCGTGTTATGCGACTTTTTCTTTTGTGAAAAAAGTTAATGTATGTCTATTTACAAGTCAAGAAAAATAGTTTATACTAGTATTGTGAAAAGCAAAGCTAGAGAAATTTAGCGACGCAAAGCTATAGGGCCTTCATAACGATGGTAGCCAGTTGCCGTAATGAATAGAAACATCTAATCAATTACCGGGCAATTATTGGTTAACATCGTGTTTTTATTTAAGAGGGACTCCTAACTCGATAGAGTAAGAAGAACAACAATCACACTATTAATGATGAGTAATGGACATCATTGATAGCTGTCCTGTTCACCCGCATCATTGATGCAATCTTTCAACTAACAATATTGAGGAAAGGAGGTATATCATGGCCAAGATCGATTTGGAAAAAGAATTTCTCGACAACCGCAAAAGAAAAAAGCGTGCTAAGTTAATGGGATTTATTTCTACTTCTCTTTTGACTGGTTTTGTTATTATCTCCTACCTCGGATATACTGTTGGTCAAAACCTCGCCAATGCCACCACGGTCTCACTTGATAAAGCGGATAAGGTCGGACTCGCCGAAATAGGCTTTAGAGTCCCAACGCTCATTCCTGTGCCAGACCAAGAAAAGTACAGTCTTCGAAGTGACGAGACGGGTATAGGTGGTGAAGGTTTCGTTTATTGGACAACGACGACCGTCAGTGGTCCAACCATTCGTTACATTGTTAATCACGCAGGTTACTCCAGTGATAACTCAGTCTATCCGGCAACGTCGGGTCGGTTTAAAAAAGGGGATCCGATTCGTATTTTTAAAGAGCCGGAAGTACCTGGGACCGATCCAAGAGTGCCACAATTGACAGAGGCGGAGAAGGATGGGTACATTGGATTTGATATCATTTTTCGTATTATTGATAATGCAGATAAAAATAATCCTGTGGGTGTAGAAAATTACGGTATTTATTTTAATCGCGATATCCAGTTTTATGGAGAAAGCGATATGCTAAACGCCTTACGTCTGGGTTTTGAAAGCGCTTTAACGAGCGATATTATTAGTCCGGGACGTCGATTTGCCGGTGAGATTGCCGTTGGTGGTCGTCTTGATCTTGATGGCGATGGCTATTATGATAGCACCCTAGATGAGGCTAGATTCAATCCAACTGATCCAATCGGTTACCGCTATGAAGCGGCGTATGGGGATTTTATCACTCAGCTTAATGAAGATAACTGGGGTGATGTAACGCTCGAAGACATTCCGGAGAACACAGCAGAAGACCTAACATTTTATAATGCTAAGACTGAAGTAGGGGTACGACCACTTATTGATTATATCCCTGCTGTTGCCAAATATAGCACTTTTAAAGATTATCAAATTGATACCACAAAAGAAGAAATTGATCCTGATGCAGAACCCCTTGTTATCACAGATGAGGATGGTGTTGCTGAAATATCATTCCGCATGTGGTTAGAGGGTTGGGATTTGTCAGCAGGTGATCATTTACGCAATAAGACATTTGGCGCAAATTTCCGGTTCGCAATTGCCGAAGTTATCGATGAAACAGGTGATTGATTACTCGTTTTACGATATGATAAAGAAGGAAACAACTAATGGCAGCTTTTTTTAACTATATCAGAGAGCTTTTTGAAGCACTATTTAGAAACATTGGTCAATTTTTCGTGACAATATTTGCACGACCTTGGACGAATGCTTTTAGTGATTTTCAAGAATATAACCTTATTTTCGATACATATAAGGGTCAATTTAACATCGGTGGATGGATCTTTTTTGTTATCTTTATCA
Organism: uncultured Staphylococcaceae bacterium; assembly: GCA_964460405.1. Lineage (GTDB taxonomy): Bacteria > Bacillota_I > Bacilli_A > RFN20 > CAG-826 > DATESG01. Next base: position 3,872 of record CAYWQC010000037.1, read on the forward strand.
TCCTTATTTTCGGAATTATAGGTGCGCTCGGATATGGTATCTATTATATTATCCGCAAATTTGTTGTTTATCATTCTAAATATGTGACAAAAGAACGTTTGGTTGAAGAAAACCAACGACTGAATAAAGAACTCATGTTTGCTATTCAAGAAAAAAATGAAATTCTTAAACTCAAGGCAGAGACATTTGGGATTGACCTTACCGAAGGTCAACAAATGGCAAAAGGCCAGCAAAAGATTTTGGAATCCTTCCCTCGTCTTGGTGAAATCGATCTTAAGTATCAAGAAAAACCACACGAAATTGCGATCCCACCAGCCGATACAGGCTTGTCGCTTGAGCAACTTGTGCCACGTTTTCAAAAATTCGCGGCGTCACAATTAGGACTTTATTATGATTTACCGACCATTCGCACAATGTTTGCTGCGCTTGGGACAAGTAAATTTATTATTTTAGAAGGTATATCTGGAACGGGTAAGACGTCATTTCCCTATTCGTTAGGTAAATTTTTCAAGCGCGATGTGACCGTTTGTTCGGTTCAACCCTCGTGGCGGGAAAGAACAGAAATGATGGGTTATTTTAATGAGTTTACAAAAAAATTCAATGAGACTGCTTTTTTGACAGCGATTTATGAAGCGACCTATCGCCATGATGTTAACATTGTCATTCTTGATGAAATGAACCTTGCACGAATTGAATATTATTTTGCCGATTTTCTCTCGATTATGGAAATGCCTGTTGCCGAAGAATGGAAAGTGGATGTTACTAGGACACCAGATGACATTAACCCTAAGCATATTGAAAATGGTAAATTACTGATTACACAAAATATTTGGTTTGTAGGGACTGCTAATAACGATGATTCAACCTTTAAAATTACTGATAAGGTTTATGATCGGGCCATCACACTGACGCTTAACGATAAGGGTGAACGCTTTGATGCTGAATATACTGAAGGGGTTATGATGCCTTATGAAAACCTTAATTTATTGTATTCACAAGCACAAACAAATTATCCCATTTCCAAAGCATCGCTCACAAAATTTGAAAAACTCGATATTTATGTCACCGAGAAGTTTAGAATTTCATTTGGTAACCGGATTACTAAACAGTTGAAAATGTTTGTGGCTAACTATGTCGCTTGTGGTGGCAAAGAAGTCGAAGCGCTTGACTTTATTTTCACTTCGAAAATTCTTAAGAAGTTTACAGCGCTTAATTTGGCATTTATGCAAGATGAACTAAAAGGACTCCACAGTGAACTTGATAAGATATTTGGTAAAGGAAACTTTCCCCAATCGCAACGACTCATACAAGATTACATGAAATTAGGTTAAGAAAGGATTGACGGTGTAAATGGATAATCAAGACAAGAAAAAATTGACCGTCGAGTCCCGCAAAAAGCTTGACGAATTTAGAAAAAAATATTTTGCCTCCCTTGATCAGATGGTCAAGGATGACAAAAATTTTTCTTTATTGAATGAAGCGTTTCAAGCATCAAAGGCGACGTATGCCGGTGTTAGTCGTCGAGAAAATAAGACATATGCACCCGATTTTATTGTCGAAATTGAAAACGCAATTGCATCGCTCGAAGCTATTGTCAATGATCCGCAAAAGTTTATTAAAGAAAATCCGATGGTGGTGGAAGTTGAAAAGGCCAAACGAATTACACATCATTCGATCAAACATATGGCCCAGCATACTGAAAATATCTCTTCCGTCGGTGCTGATGGTAGTGTAGATCCGAAAAAAGTTCTCAATATGTTTATTGAAGATGAACTAAAAATTTATGAAAATCGTTTTATTATGACACTTGTACGTCGTCTTCAAACGTTTATCGAACTCCGCCATAAATATATTCTTGAACATAGTGACACGCGCAATAGTGATGTTATCAGCGTAAAAAACGAAGTTAAAATTGGTGATGTCACCTATGAAGCTGAAACGCGACTTAAAGTCGTCGTTCCTAGTGATGATGAAGGCCATCGTGATGCCAATCAAGATTTATTAAACCGGCTCATGATGTTAAGAAAACGCGTTCTATTTTTAACGACTTCACGCTTTATGATGGCGATGAGAAAGGCCGCTCCTGTCTCTGACCCAGTTCTTCAAACGAATATTATGCGCCTCAATTATGATTACCAAAACGCATATAAACTATGGATGTTTATTTCTCGTTATGATTCTTTAGGTATTGAATATAAGTTTAAAGAAACAAAAGTTGATTTTGATGAGGACTATATACAAAAACTGAATTATCAAGCGTTGACATCGTATTTGATTTTACAAAGTGATCATAAAGAAACGCCAGATGAAGACACTAAGCTTTATTACTATAAACCAAAATTTAGTAAGATTAATCTTGATATTGATATGACTGACGAACGCATCTTTGCTAAAGGCAACCCTTTTAAAGTCGTTAATAAGAAAGAAACTGAAGCACAAAGAGAGGCTAAGCTCCGTCGCCAAAAAGCAGCTGAGCAACGCCGTCTAAAGAAAGCCGAAGAAAAGCAACGTCTCAAAGAAGAAAAAGCCCGGCAAAAAGAAGAAGCCAAGCGTAAGGCTCAAGAAAAAAAAGCAGCCGCTAAACGTAAAGCCGAAGAGAAGAAAGCTAGAGAAGCAGAGAAGGCACGTTTGAAAGCGGAAAAAGAAGCCGAGAAAAAGCGCATTGAAAAACTTAAAGAGGAAGAACTTAAAAAGTTAGAACTTGCCCGTGAAGAAGTGGCAAAACTCGCACAATCTCGCAAGAAAAAGTAAGTAATCATGAGCAACCAAACAATCCCTAACAAAAAAACGAAGTCAAAAGTTGGTAAATTATTTACCTATATTTTCGGGGGGATTGTTTTCCTGCTCCTTGCTTTCCAAATCATGGGAACAGTGACAGCAAGGAGTAATTATGGTGTGCCATCATTTTTTGGCTACCAAACATTAATTGTCCTTACAGACTCGATGGAACCCGCTTATAAAGTTGATGAAGCCATTGTCGTTAAAAAGGTTCAACCCGCTAGTCTAAAAGCGTCAACTTCAATCGATGCTCAGGATGGCGATGTGATTACATTTTATCGCCAAGCTGATGGTTTAATTGTTACACACCGTATCATTGACATTCTTCCACAAGAGGATGGGACGTATCATTTTAAGACTCTAGGAGATAATCTCAATGCCCAGACGTGTCCGATTGACGGATGTGATCCTGATATTCACTATGACTATGTCACCCAAACAGATATTCTTGGTGTTGTGATTGGTAAAAGTGCATTATTTGGACGGGTAGTCAATGTTACAACAAATCCGTTTGTCATCGCATCAGTAGCGGTCATTCCCCTATTCTACGTCTTTATTAGTTCTGTTGCAGATATAGTAAAACATAGTAAAATGAAGGCAGAAGACTTTGAAGACGATGAGATCGATGAATTTGAATTCATTAAACAACAAGAAAAAATGAAATTATTGATTGAAATCGAAAAACAAAAATTACGTGAAGAGTTAAGACAACAAAAAGAAATTACACAAAAAGAAGGTGATGAAGATGAGTGAAAATTTGGCAAGAGCACGAGTAAAAAAAGTGAATAGTCGCGTTCTTTTCTATATCCTTTTAGCATTATTCTTCCTCACATTCGCACTGACGCTAGTGGTGGCGACAGGGCTCTTAGATCATCTACTTTCTGCGACCATTAAATTGGTATTAGTCATTGTCATTGCCCTCATTGCTATTGGCCTGCTTGTTTTTGCCCTTTTCGCCTTTGCTAATTCTAAGAAGTTTTCGGTGCAAAAACGTCTTGATAGTGATGTTTTTCCCCTGCTCGATAACGTTTTTGATGAGCGTGCTCTTGTTGAGAAAACTCAGAAAATATTGAAAAGAAATAAGGGCAAGAAAGTTGCAGCAGTCACTTTTTCTACCTTTAAATTTAAGAAAGAAGTGTTTCTTCGTTATGGTTACGAAAAAGAATCACAAGTCATTAGTGTTATTTTTTATGCAATCGACAAAGTCAGAGAAGCGCATCCAAAAGTCATTTATGGCTTTGATTTTACAGAAAACTTTCTCGTTCTTGTAGAGGGGTTGGATGAAGGAAAACTCGAAGGCTTACTTGATAAACTGACGGAAAGAATTAATAAGGTGCTAGAGGAGTATCAAATTGATATTGATTTCTTCCCTCACTATGGCGTCTGTTTTAATGATATGAAAGATGATGTCATCACTGCGGAAACGATTTATCAATCAGCGCTTACCGCTAGTGATTATGGTCGCCTATCGAGTGAACGTGGTGGAATGTTTGTTTTTGATGAAACGATGTTTAGTCGTAATGAACGCAATGTAAGTCTGGCGCGTGATATCGAAAAAGGGATTGAAAACAACGAATTTGAAGTGTATCTTCAACCTAAATATGACCTTAATCTAAAACGATTTTCAGGAGCTGAGGCCCTCATTCGATGGCATCACCCTGAACGTGGGACGATTCTTCCGGGTGCGTTCATTACTCTCGCTGAACAATCCGACCTCGTTATAAGACTTGACTACTATATGCTTGATCGGGTATGTAAGTATCTCGCTGAATGGCGGGATCGTGGTGTCCGACTTTTACCGGTATCAGTCAATATTTCTAAGCGGACGCTTTTTACCGTGGATATTGCTAAATTTATCGAGAAAACGATTAAGACATATGAAATCAATCCTCTCCTTCTAGAAATTGAAATTGTTGAATCGCCATCACCCTATGATGTCTTATTCCTCCTAACAACTGTGAAAAAAATTAAGGCCCTCAACATTAAAGTTGCCATCGATGACTTTGGCACTGGTTTTTCTAGTCTTTCTTACATTAAAAAAATCCCCTTTGATATTATTAAAATTGACAAGGCCTTCCTTAGTGACATTGAAATTGATGAAAAATCACGTGGCATTGTCAAGGAAATTATTAAATTAGCGCATATTCTTGAAACGTATGTTGTCATTGAAGGTGTTCAAGAAAATGAACAAATCAAACTGCTAAAGACGATGGGCGCTGACTGTATTCAAGGTTATTATTATAGTGAACCGCTTAAGCCAGTGGAATATATTACGTTTATTACACGTAATAAATTTGAGAAAGGGAGATAGTAATAATGATTCTCATTATCGGAACGACCAAGGATGATATTCTCTATTTTAAAAATAGAATGCGGGTTAAAGAAGAAGGTCAAATCACAAAGAATTACCCCTATTTTGTTGGCAAATTAGCTAATAAAAATGTTTGCCTAGCCTATACCGGTTTTTCTAATATTGCTTCAAGTGCTGTGACCAGTTTTATGCTTACTGAGTTTAAACCCTATCTTGTCATTATGACAGGTGCGGCTTCGACGCTTAACAACAAGGCCAAGCAAAAAGACCTATTTATTTCCGAGCGAGTTTACTTAGGTGATGTTGATCTTTCTTCATACAGTGATGAGCTTAAGTTTGGCCAAATCAAAAATTTGCCACCGTTTTTCTCATGTGATGAAGATTATATTAAAATGTTAGAAACCATTAACAGTAAAACGGAGAATCTTCACCTCCTACGTGGGCCCCTTATTTCCACGAATACTTTTTATAACGACCAAAAATTAGCGAGTAAAGTCATTAAAGATAAATTTGGTAATATTGAGAGCATGACTGCCTTTGATACAGAGGCAGGGGGTGTGGCAGCCACTTGCGCAATTTATGAAGTGCCATTTTTAATGCTCAAAGTCATCAATTATCATATTGGTGATGAACTTGAGTTTATTTCTAGTCCGCGAATTAGTGTTGAAGCCCAGCCGCAAATTGGTTATATCATCGAAGTTTTACTTGAAGAGTTAGTACATTCCTTTGAACAGTTCTAAAACTATTACCAGGGTCTTATCAGCAGCATCATTGCCACTTAAGTTAGGAGGACAGCATGTTTGAAAAAATCTTAATATTAGGCCAACGACAAGAAGAGTGTGAGCCTATCAAACTATTTCTTTCTGACTATTATTTTGTGATTTGTTCACATGATGTGCATACTGCCCTTCAATACATTAAAAAAAATAATGATATCCGTGTTATATTGCTTGATCTAG
>CAYWQC010000038.1:0-9809 GCA_964460405.1 uncultured Staphylococcaceae bacterium
TTCCTCCTATTCTTGCCCTCATATTATAATCGTTATTATCATTTTAGTAAACACGGAAAATGGGAAAAGCACAGTCCCCGTGATAAAAGTCGACGTTCTCAGTGTTTAATCTATCAATTTTGCCAGTTTTATATTAATATAAAGGGTGGTTAAATTATGAGTAAAAATGCAAAAACACGCGTGGCTAAATTTGCTGGTTATCGCAAACAAATCAGCAAAATGAAAGATGTTGAGCAAAGCGCTCATGTCGATGATTTTCAGGCCGCTACGATAAGAGAAGCAAAAAAAATTCATGTGAATACGACCACTTCACTTGACGCGGAAACAATTCTAAAAGAGATAGAAAAACGAGAAGATCCCACAGGTCAAGCTAAATTAGAGCGAGAAAAAGAACTTAAAAGAACGACGATTATTCAATGGGTGACCATTATCCTGAGTTCAGCGATTTCCCTAACGCTCTTGACACTATTATTTATATACCTATATCGGAGATTATCATGAAAAAAAATATTGCGATTGCTATCGATGGTCCTGCCGCAGCAGGAAAAAGCACAATTGCCAAGTTAATTGCTAAAAAGCTTGGCTTTACCTACATTGACACTGGGGCAATGTATCGGGCCTTTACTTGGGCGGTGTTAGAAGCGGGTTTAGACCCCCAAAATATTGATCAAGCCTGCCAACTCATTTCCAAAACAACCATTGTTCTTAGTAAAGACAATGAGGTGTTTGTCAACGGCATAAATGTCACCACAAACATTCGAGAACCCCGTGTGTCTGGCAATGTCAGCTACATAGCTTCATATAAACCAATTCGTCTAGCCCTTGTCGATCAACAACGTGCATTAGCGGCTAATACATCGGTGGTCATGGACGGACGTGACATCGGGACTTATGTGCTTCCAGAAGCTGAAGTTAAAATTTTTCAAATTGCCTCAGTTGAGACTAGGGCCCTCAGACGGTATAAGGAAAACATCGAAAAAGGCATAGATGTGCCACTCGATGATATTCGTGCTGAGCTAGAAAAACGTGATTATATAGATTCTCATCGTGATTTTGCCCCACTTTGTCAGGCTGAGGATGCGATTTTACTAGATACAAGTCTTCTATCAATCGAAGAAGTAGTTGAGCGTGTTCTACAAATTGTTGAAGAGAAGGTAGGCATCTAAAATGGCAGTAGTTGCTCTCGTCGGGAGTCCTAATGTTGGGAAATCAACGATTTTTAATCGCCTCATTGGGCAAAGGCAGGCCATTATCGATAATGAGCGCGGTGTAACCCGTGATCGGATGTATGGGAAAGCTGAATGGTTAACCCGGACTTTTAATATTATTGACACGGGTGGCATCGAGATAGAAAATGCGCCTTTTCAGCAACAAATTCGCGCGCAGGTTGAACTCGCAATTAAAGAAGCAGATGTCATTGTCTTTATTACTGATGCCTTTTTAGGTGTGAGTGTCGATGATTTAGAAGTTGCTAAAATGTTATATCGCATCAAGAAACCAGTTATCGTTGCCGTAAATAAGGTTGATGATAGTGTTCACGCCGGTGGCGTCAGTGATTTTTATCGATTAGGCCTTGGTGATCCTATTCCTGTGAGTGGTGAACATGGTGTTGGAATTGGTGATTTACTTGATCGTATTGTCGCTAATCTCCCTCCGGCAAAAAAAGAAAAAGATAATCACGCAACAACCTTTTGTATTATTGGTCAACCCAATGTTGGTAAATCAAGTTTGGTCAATGCCATTCTTAACCAAGAACGGGTCATTGTCAGTGATATTTCTGGTACGACCAGAGACTCAGTTGATACCCCCTTTGTTCGTAATGGTCAAGATTATGTCGTTGTTGATACTGCTGGTTTAAAAAAGCGTGGCAAAATTTATGAAGATATCGACCGTTATGCGGCCTTGCGAGCGTTTCGTGCCATTGAAAGATCGGACATCGTTCTTTTTGTTATTGATCCAGTTGAAGGTATTCGCGAACAAGATAAACATGTGGTTGGCTATGCTACCGATGAGAGTAAAGCGATTATTATCGTCGTTAATAAATGGGATGCAGTTAAAAAAGATGAAAAAACAATGGATGAATTTAAAAAGAAAATTCGTAAAGAATTTAAGTTTTTAGATTACGCTCCAATTGTATTTGTAAGTGCACTCACTAAGGCCCGTATTCATGATATATTTACCATGATTGATTATGTTGAAAAAGCCTATAATTTACGGATCCCAACCAACACCCTAAACGGTATTATTCAGGATGCGCAAATCATGAATGAAACACCCATGTTTAATGGTGGCCGACTGAAAATTTATTATGTCAACCAGGTTGCGGTTAAGCCCCCAACTTTTGTGTTATTTGTTAACAATCCTAATTATATGCACTTTTCCTATAAACGCTATTTAGAAAATCGTATTCGTGAGAGTTTCAACTTTGATGGCACACCGATTAAAATCATTTTGCGGGAGCGTAAATAGATGAATGTTTCGGTTTTTGGTTCGGGCACTTGGGGGACTGGCCTCGCTCAGGTTTTGACCGACAATGGTCATGAAGTTCTCATTTATGGTATAAGCCAAAGCCAAGTTGATGATATTCATATTCATCATCGTAACCGTTTTTATTTTGGCGATAATGTTATCCTTAATTCGCACATTAGGGCCACGACTGTTTTGCAAGAAGCCATCGACTTTAGTGATGTTTTTATCATATCTGTTCCCACCTCCGCCATGCGTTTATTATTGGAGCAAATCAACAATAAACTCAGCAAAAAAGCATTATTTGTCAATACTGCAAAAGGTTTTGACACTGAAAAAGTCATGCGAATTAGTGAAGTTATACGCGAATGTATTGATGGACAGCATTTAAAAGGCGTCGTGAGTTTAATCGGACCAAGTCATGCTGAGGAGGTCGTTGTGCGGATGTTAACCATGATTACCGCGACAAGTTTAAACATTGAACATGCTAGTCTTGTCCAGTCACTTTTCGCTAATGATTATATGCGCGTATACACACAGACGGATGAGCTTGGTGCCGAGTTAGGTGTTGCTTATAAAAACGCGATTGCTCTTGCGAGTGGCGCGCTAGCGGGTCTTGGATATGGCGACAATGCAAGGGCCGCACTCATCACCCGCGGTCTTGCAGAAATGGTCAGATTTGGCACCCATTTTGGTGGTGAGATGGCAACGTATATGGGCTTAACTGGGCTTGGTGATTTGATTGTGACTTGTAACTCAAAACACTCAAGAAACTTCCAAGCGGGATACCAAATTGGCCACGATGATAGTGCGGAAAAGTTCATGCAAGAGAACACCAAAACCGTTGAGGGAATTCGCACAACAAAGATCATCCACGAAGTGGCAAAATCACACAAAATTAAAACGCCAATTATTGATGCAATTTATTCAGTCGTCTATCAAAATAAACGTCCAAGCGAGACGATTAAACAGTTGATGAATCGTCCTCTTAAAAGTGAAGATTAATCTTTCTATTGTCGAATATAAGCGATTATGTTATTTTAATGATAGGAAGTAAAAATTGTTCAAGGAGGATAATTAAGTGAACAAAGCTGATCTAATTTTAGTTGTCGCTGAAAAAGCAAGACTGTCGAAAAAAGAAGCTGAAGAAGCTGTCAACGCTATGCTTGGTGCCTTCGAAACCGCGCTTGTAGACGGAGATACAGTCAAACTCTCTGGATTTGGTGGATTTGAAGTCAGACAACGCAAAGAACGCAAAGGTATCAGCCCACAAACAGGTGACGAAATCGTCATTCCTGGTGGCAGAACCATTGTCTTCAAGCCTTCAAAAATTCTCAAAAGTAAAGTTCAATAAAGAGATGGAGCAGAAGCTCCATTTTCTTTTTGATAATATCCAAGCGTGTCAATAGTAAACGATGCTATAATTATGCTATGCAAATGCTTGAAGCCTTTTCTTATCTAGCCGACATATACGCAAAGTATGGCTATAAACTTTATTTAGTCGGGGGTTCTGTCCGCGACTATCTTTTAAAAGTTCCTTCTTCTGACCTTGATTTGTGTAGTGATGCGACGCCAGAAGAAACCAAAGAATTTTTCCCCGATGCCAATTATCGCTTCGCTAAGTTTGGCACAGTGTCATTTCATTATGATGTTTATAAAATAGAAGTAACAACCCTTAGAGTAGAAGAAGGCTATGTCGACTACCGTCATCCTGCGCAAATCCATTTTGTAAAAAAACTTGAATTAGATTATAAGAGACGTGATTTTACGATCAATGCTCTATATTTAGATAAGGATATGAATGTTTATGACTATGCTGGTGGTCTTCAAGATTTAAAGCAAAGGGTGATTCGCATGATTGGTGACCCAGTCGTGCGTATTAATGAAGATCCCTTACGTATCATCCGTGCCCTTCGTTTTCAACTTAAACTTGGTTTTAAACTTGACGAATCACTTAAAATTGCGATACAAAATGAGAGTCACTTGTTAGGGAAAATTAACCAAGAAAAAGTAAACTATGAAATTAGAAAAATGATGAAGTTAGACGAGGATAAAACCCCTCAATTGCTTAGTCAGTATCAGATTCCCTACCAAATTTAGAAACGATTTGTTGTCTCGTTTCCCAATAAAAGCGCTTTTATGAACACTATGAGTGTTATTTTGGTTTTTTTGGAAATGTTTTTATCAATTTATTCCTAAATTAAGCGTAAAATGTAAAACAGAGGAGAAAATGTATGAGTAAATTCAGTAAACACCGTATTCTAGAAATGGCGCATAAAGAAAATGTGAGGTATATTAAGCTGCAGTTCACCGACATTTTGGGAACAATCAAGGCAGTTGAGATTCCCCTTAATAAATTAGAAGATGCGCTGAATGGAAAAATTATTTTTGATGGTTCATCTATTGAGGGTTTTGTGCGTATCAAAGAAGCTGATATGTATTTAAAACCTGATCTTGATACATGGTTGATATTACCCTTTGAACAATTATCTTATGGAAAGGTTGCCCGACTCATATGTGACGTCTATACCCATTACGGAAAGCCTTTTCCTGGTGACCCACGTTATATATTGAAAAGAGCGGTGAAGCGGATGAATGAAATGGGCTTTGCTACGCTTAATATTGGTTTTGAGCCAGAATTCTTCCTTTTTAAGATGGATAGTGATGGTAATCCTATTCTAGAACCTAATGATCATGGTGGTTATTTTGATATGGCCCCCATTGATGGCGCTGAAAATGCTCGCCGTGATATCGCGCTTGAGTTAGAAAAATTAGGATTCGTTGTCCAGTCTTCCCATCATGAAGTCTCGCATGGTCAACATGAAATCAACTTTAAATTTGCCGATGTGGTCTCAGCTTGTGATAATGTCCAAACTTTCAAGCAAGTCGTAAAAGTTGTTGCCCGTCGTCATAATCTATTTGCCACATTCATGCCTAAACCAATTGCTGGTATTAATGGGAGTGGCATGCATACCAACTGTTCGCTAGCGGACTTAGAGGGCAACAATATTTTCTTTGATGAAAATGATCCAATGAAATTGTCACTGACGGCGCGCAAATGGATTACTGGTATTCTTAATCATGCCCGTGCATTTACACTGATTACAAACCCTATTGTAAACTCTTATAAACGTCTTATTCCTGGGTATGAAGCACCGGTTTATGCATGTTGGAGTGACGCTAATCGTAGTTCATTAATTCGTATTCCTGCGGTTAGAGGACAGGCAACACGAGCGGAAATTCGTAATGTTGATTCTGCTGCTAATCCTTATCTGGCTCTGGCAGTGATTTTAATGAGTGGTCTTGATGGCATTAAAAATGATGGTGAGCTTATTGCACCAGTGAACGATAATATTTTCGGTTTAACGCGTGAACAACGGGAAGCACAAGGCATTCAAAATGTTCCAGAAAACCTTAAGGATGCGATTAAAGAATTTAAGCGCGACCCTTTAATGCTTGAAACCCTTGGCGATCATACATATCAAAAATACATTATGGCTAAAGAACAAGAGTGGGATGATTATCGCGTTATTGTTACCGCGTGGGAAGTTAAAACTTATTTGAAATTATAATCAAACTTTTATATTGCCTTAATATTAATGTAAAATAGATTATCTAGTCTTATAATAAGGAGTATTTTTATGTGTGGTATCGTTGGAGGAATTTCAAATCGTGATGTCAAATCCTATATTATTAAGGGCCTTAAAACTTTAGAATATCGTGGCTATGATTCAGCAGGAATAGCGCTTATCAACCATGGAAAAATCGATTTAACACGCGTTAAGGGCGGTGTTGATCTTCTTGATGAAGCGGTAAGGGATAAACCAGAAGTATCTATTGGCGTTGGCCACACAAGATGGGCAACACATGGTGAACCTTCAGTTAAAAATGCTCACCCTCAAAACAGTATGAATCATTTATTTTCCCTTGTTCATAATGGCGTCATTGATAATTTTCGTACCCTTAAATCTAAACTTGTTGATTTAGGTTATTCCTTTAAGAGTGATACCGACACAGAAGTAGTCGTAAACCTAATCGAACATTATTATTTAAAAAATGGTCATGAAGTCATGGCAGCAGTTAAAAAGGCAATTAGTAAAATTAGAGGCAGTTATGCTCTAGCCATTATTTTCAAAGGTGATGAAGAACATATCTATTTTGCAAAAATGCGATCCCCCCTTGTTGTAGGACGGGGAAAAGAAGGTATGTACTTAGCCAGTGATTATATGCCTATGGTCAAAGAGGCGGATGAATTTTATACGGTGTCCGATGGTCAGTTTGGCTATATAACTCGTCACGAACTTGTTGTCTTTAAAGAAGGAGGGGAACAAGCGCTCACCGTCCATTATCATCGAGCAGATATTGATGATTTTGACATTGGTCTTGAAGGTTATCCACACTATATGCTTAAAGAAATCGAGGAATCCACCCAAGTTGTCCGGCGCCTTCTTGACTACTACTATGATGGTAGCAAATATTTGTTTGACAAAAACCTAATTAAAACGATAAAAAAGACAGCAAAACTTGTCTTTATTGCTGCTGGAACGAGTTATCATGCTTCACTCATTGCCCGTCGTTACTTCTTTAATTATGGTAAAAATGTTGACGTTTTTGTTGCAAGCGAATGGGCATATTACCCTTATGTAACCGATCCTGATTCAGTGTTTGTTTTCGTCTCACAGTCGGGAGAAACAGCAGATCTCATTCGTTGTGTTGATATTGTAAGAGCACGCGGTAACACGATTATTACTGTTACGAATTCCAAAGGTTCAACACTCGATAGATTAGCGGATTTTACACTCTTGTTATATGCTGGTTACGAGGTTTCAGTGGCGTCTACAAAAGCTTATACAGCCCAAGTGACGTTGTTTTCGCTTCTCATCGGTGCATTAAGAGACAATCACAATACCATTAATGATTTTTATACAGTCATTAAGGCACAAGAACAAATTATCTTACATAAAGATGACATTCATAATGTCGCAAAACGCATCGCATCCGCTCATGATGTTTATTTTTTAGGACGCGGACTTGATCACGATGTCGCTCTTGAAGGTTCACTTAAATTAAAAGAAATTACTTATCTGCATAGTGAAGCCTTTCCAGGAGGCGAACTTAAGCATGGACCTATTGCCCTTATAACAAGTGAATCTCCTGTCGTTGGTTTTGTCAGTGATCCTTTGACAGCTGAGGCGATTAGATCCAATTTTGAAGAAGTTAAAGCTAGAGGAGCTCACGTATATATTATGAGTCCTAAATCGCTTTCTCGCGAAGATGATGCTATCATAGTACCGACGACAAAAAACTATCTTTCACCATTAACAATGGGAATTGTTGGTCAATATTTGGCCTATTATGTTGCTCTTGAACTAGGAACAAATATTGATAAACCACGCAATTTAGCCAAATCCGTCACTGTGGAGTAACTATGAATCGAATTCCTGCCGCCTTAGATTTTCATTATCTATTACTAGATTATTACAAACGCTTGCTCATCAAAGAAGATGAACTAGCGGTTTTACTGATGGTTGATCATCTGATTTTACAGGGCAATGACTTCGTTACCCCAGAAATGCTTACTCTCGTCACTCATTATGATACAACGATGCTTGATGCTATTTTTGTTCGCCTTATTAACAAGGGATTGCTTGAATTTAAAAATGATAAAGGGACGATGAAAACCAGTCTTAATCCCCTGCGTAATCGCCTCACGCTTGAGTTTCAACTCGACTATGAAAAGAGTAAAGAACGCGGTGAAAACCTTGAAGTTCAAAATGAGATTGAGCGTGTTTATAGTGCTTTTCAAAACGAGTTTGGCCGTTCGCTTTCACCCTTAGAAATGCAGACAATTCAAACTTGGTTTGAGTATGGATATAGTGCTGAATTGATTTTAGACGGCCTCGATACGGCTGTGAAAAGAAATCGAAGAAGCATTAAATCGATTGATAAAATCATTTTACAAAAGGCGATTGAAATTGAAAGAAGTCATGAGGGAGTAAGCGCTCACTCTGAACAAAAACGTGGTAGTTTAGATCACCTTGTCGAGCAGACTAAACTTGACCTTGAGGACCATGAATAAACAAAAACAACAGGTCATCATTGATTATTTTGATCGACTATATCCTGATGCACATGGAGAACTCGTCTATCAAAAAGATTATGAACTTTTAATTGCGGTCATTCTCAGTGCACAGGCAACGGACAAATCTGTCAACGCTGTGACTGTTCAATTATTCAAGGAATATCCGACATTAGAACAACTGCATCAACTTAGTCTAGAACAACTTGAACAAGCCTTTAAAACCATCGGTTTATATAAAAGTAAAGCGAAAAATATTCATCAAACAATTGCGATTTTACTGGACCAATACGGGGGCCATGTTCCTGAAGATAAACAGGCCTTGTTATCACTTCCAGGCGTAGGAATTAAGACGAGTAACGTAGTACGCGCTGAGTTGTTTAGCATCCCTGAAATTGCGGTTGATACGCATGTGTTTAGAATTGCTAAGCGTTTGGGTTTTGCCAAAGGTGATGACTCATTAGATGTTGTCGAAAGCAAACTAAGAAAAACACTCCCTAGGGAGCGATATATTAAGACCCATCATCAAATGATTTTCTTTGGTCGATATTTTTGTAAAGCAAGAAATCCACGTTGTCGCGAATGTCAACTGGTCGCAATTTGTCAGGAAAAAAACAAAAATTTATAAGTGATAATAGCTATCAACCGCATCAAGATAGTTGATTCGAGGACTAAAAGATAGGGGAATAAGCATTGCCTCTTTTTCAAAGACCGCAAGAGGAATAGACTTACGTTTTTGATTGGCAATGCGTTCGATCATTACAATTGCATCGATTAAATAAATACGACCAAGTAAGGTGAATTCAACAATAAAAAAACAAATACCACCATGGGCCTTGACCAATCTTAGATGCTCAATCTGATGTTGACTAATATTGTGTATGGGGAACGAAGTTTTATTGCTCGTCGACTTTGCTTCAAAATCAATATATTTTCCCTTGTAAATACCGTTATAGTCGGTGGTTGATTGCTTTTCAAAGTAGGCATCACTGATGCGTGCTCCCTTAGCGTAGTCGACTTTAACAACATTAATGGGGGTTGGACGTTTGGTAATTAAGGCTCGATTGCTATTTTTATAAAACTCATTACTTTGATTAATATCACGTTCTAAACTCATCCCGCGATTAGCGGCATTATGGATGCGCCGTTGGGGTTTTTCTTCGCTAGGACGCAGAGGTTTTCCATTGGGATATTTAATCATTTTACTTCTTTTTTTCGCCTTTAATTTCTTCTTTAATGAAACGTTCAAGATCTTGATCAGTCG
>CAYWQC010000039.1:0-9458 GCA_964460405.1 uncultured Staphylococcaceae bacterium
GTGGTGAAGCGCTTAGCGACAAAGAACATAAAAAGATCTTTAAACCTGCGACATTAACAGCGATTGCCTTAATGCTTAAAGAATATGTACGCTTAGGTATTGAGGTTGGCATTGTTGTGGGAGCTGGCAATATTTGGCGTGGCAAACTGGCCGCGCAGATAGGCCTCAACCCTGAAGATGCAGACTATATGGGAATGGTCGCGACGGTTATCAATGCAATGGCGCTAAAAAGTGTCTTAGAAATCAATGGGATTGCATCCACTGTGATGAGTGCCCTTGAAATTGAAGATGTTGCCCCAAAATATGATAAAGAAAAAGCAATGACTTCGATGAAAAATGGCAAAATCGTGATTTTTGCCGCCGGTACTGGTAAACCACATTTTACGACTGATACATGTGCGTCCTTGCGAGCACTTGATGTCGAAGCTGATGCGATTTTAATGGGCAAAGAGGGGGTTAAAGGTGTTTATACCGCGAATCCACTGGAAGATGAAAATGCACAATTTATTGCAGAGGCAAGCTACCAAGAAATGATTGATCTTGATGTTAAGGCACTTGATCTAAGTGCGCTTGAATTATTAAAGGATAGCAACATTACCTTGCGAGTTTTTCAAATGAATGATCTTGATAACTTTATTAAAGTCCTAAAAGATGATAAAATTGGGACAGTAATAAGAAAAGGAAAATAATTTTATGGATGATATTTTTGCTCTTGAAGCCCATGAAAAAATGGAAAAAACCCTTGTTAGTTTACGCGATCAACTCGCGACCTTAAGAACGGGTCGTGCGAGTGCCGCTGTTCTTGATCGTATTGAGGTTGATTACTATGGCGAAATGACGCCCATTTATCAATTGTCCTCAATTTCAACCCCGGAACCAACACAGTTATTAATTAAGCCTTATGACCGTAATGATGTCAAATCAATCGTGGCCGCTATTAATGCCTCTGATCTTGGTATCAACCCTATTAATGATGGCACCTCAATTCGTCTTGTCTTCCCCTCGCTGACCGAGGAACGGAGAAAAGAATTGGTTAAACACGCAAAAAAATATTGCGAAGAAGCTAAAATTGCTGTGAGAAATGTCCGTCGTGATATTAATAACAGCATTAAAAAGGATGATACGCTGACTGAAGACGATGTACGGCGAAGTGAAGAGGCTGTACAAAAAGTCACAGATGAAATGACTGGACAAGTCGATCACGTCCTTAAAGAAAAAGAAGCAGAAATTATGAAAGTTTAAAGACTCAGAGATGAGTCTTTTCTTTTTGTTTGACAAGTTTTACGAATCCGTGGATTTTTATTGGATTATTTCCCAAGTCACTATCTTTTTAATGTATAATTAAAAAGGATATGAACAAGATTTTAGCGCAGTCAACAACAGAAAATTATGGCATCCGTCACATTGCCATCATTATGGATGGGAATGGACGGTGGGCTAAGTTACGCAATAAACCAAGAACCTATGGTCATCGTGTCGGGTTTAAGCGTCTTTTTGAGATTGCCGAAATTTGTAATTATAAAAACATTGAAGTCATGTCAATCTATGCGTTTTCCACTGAAAACTGGAATCGCCCTAAACGCGAAGTGGATTTTTTGTTTAATACGCTCGATGCTCGCTTTGCAACTGAACTTAAAAAAATGATGCGATTAAATATTCGCTTGCGAGTATCAGGAGATTTAACACGCCTCCCAGAAACCACACAAAAAGTTGTTCATGAAGGCATTGAAACCACAAAAAACAACACTGGACTCACACTTAATGTCTGCCTCAACTATGGAGGTAGAGATGAGCTGGTGAGGGCAAGCAAAAAAATGATGATGGATGTAAGTGGTGGCGTGATGAGTGTTGATGATATTAGTGAAGCAACACTGGAAAATTATTTAGACACACAAGGTCTGCCCCCAGTTGATCTTCTTGTTCGTACAAGTGGTGAAATGCGACTTTCGAACTTCATGCTCTGGCAGTTATCATATGCAGAATTTATTTTCCCACAAACGTATTGGCCTGATTTTACTGGTGATGTACTTGAGACATGTTTACTTGAATTTGCCAAGCGTACAAGGAGATTTGGAGGGCTAGTTGATGAAAAAAATCAATGATAACATTAAAAAATCAATGTCCGCCCGAATTGTAACCGCCCTCTTACTTGCTATTGTTGCGGTGCCGATTTTCTTTATTGGTGACTGGTGGTACGTTGGTCTCATTCTTGTCGCACTGATTATTGCCACCACAGAATTTTTGGCCGCCGCTAAGGTCAGTCGCGTTTATTGGTTGATTTACTTTTTTACCTACTTAGCAGTGCTATCCCTTACATTTTGGGTGTTCATTAAAAATAATATGAAAACCAATATAGCCGAGGGTCATGGGTTGCTTGAACTTGCATATTGGAATTTGCCACGTGGATTCAACGAATTAGACATTTCTACTCTTGGTATTGTTGTCATTCTCATTTCGATTTTCACGCTCCTCATACTTGATCGTAATTTCCAATTTGAAATTGCCACCTATACTTTTATGATGGTTGTCCTTGTTGGAATTGGCTTCCAAGCCTTTCTATTTTTACGGTTTTATCCCCTCCAACAAGGCCATATCAGTCCTAACTTTCAGCCCAATTGGTTTACGAGTAGTTTTTTATTGTTATATATTTTATTAGGAACGATTGGCAACGATATTGGTGCTTATTTTATTGGTGTTTTATTTGGTAAAAACAAAATGGCGCCACGTGTTTCGCCCAATAAGACATGGGAAGGTTTTATTGGCGGCTATGTCATTAGTGCTGTTCTTTCCTTCACTTTTGCTCTCATTGTTTCATTGGCGGGTCATCCCCTCATTCCTTCACTAGATATTAATGGATCTCGTTGGTATTTGTTAATTATCTTTTCGTTAGCTATGCCACTTTTAGCCAATGTTGGAGATTTATTTTTCAGTGTCCTCAAACGAAACTTTGCGATTAAAGATTATGGCAAGATGCTAAGAGGACACGGTGGTATTCTTGATCGACTTGATTCACTTTTGATTGTGAGTCTTGCAATATCGACAATCTTAACCCTGATTGAAAACGGATTTGGTATCGTCTAAGACGGTCCATAGATATAGGAGAAGCTGATTATGATGATTTTACAGATTTTACTATTTATTGCGATGCTTGGAGTGCTGATTGCGCTCCATGAACTTGGGCACTTTCTGGCCGCAAAGGCTTTTAAGGTGTATGTATTTGAATTTGCAGTTGGTATGGGACCAAAGGTTTTTCAACGTAAGGGAAAAGAAACCAAATATAGTCTTCGTCTGCTTCCCATAGGTGGTTATGTGGCGATGATGGGTGAGCAAGAAGATGTCCCCGAAGATATCGTTGTCACCGATGAGATGAAGGACCGTAGTCTTAAATCCATTAATCGTGGTAAAAAAGCCGTGATCATGAGTGCTGGCATTGTTGTTAATCTCCTGTTAGGGCTTGTTATTTTTGCCGTTGCAAATTTAACAACCACACAAACACAGTTAACGACGGAATTAAACGTTAATCCGACATCAATAGCTTATCAACAAGGACTTCGTGATGGTGACCGTCTTGATTTTGAAGAAATTAGTCTTGATGGTGGGGTTCTCCAATCCTTCGGGGATGCGAGTGTTTCTAGTCAAGAAGACACGGTATATTATTTGTTATTTCAGCCTACTAGTTTTGGTGATTTAACTTTTGGTAATCAAAATTTGATGCTCATTGATCAAAGTGTTACGAGTATTTATCAAACAGACAAAGTGTATCAAATCGCCGAAAATGATGAAGTTACGATGACCTTAGACTATTTAGTTGGGGATGGTGAAAATGTTGTTTCACAGTCGCTCACACTCACACTCACGAGCATTGCAAGTGATGATGATTATGTCTTACCAAATTTTGGTATTCAACTTAGTAAATATGAATATCGTTATACATTCAATCAAGCCATGACACAAACAGGTGATGACTTTGTTACAAGTATCACCGCGGTTGCCCGTGGATTAGCCTCCTTGTTTACACCTAGCGGCATTGGTAATGTCAGTGGTCCCGTTGGGATTTTCACTCAAGTGAGTGGTGCTCTTACTAACTTTGGTATTGGTCAATATTTATTTTATTGGGGGCTCATCAGTGTTAACCTTGCCCTCTTTAATCTCCTGCCGTTCCCCGGTTTAGATGGTTGGCATCTCGTCGTCACCGCTTTTGAAGCAGTCACCCGTAAAGAGATTAATCCAAAGGTTAAAAATGTTGTTTCTTCAATTGGTCTCATTCTTCTTCTTGGCCTCAGTTTTGTCATCCTTCTTAAGGACATTGTGGGGTTGTTTTAGATGAATGAACAGGATATAACCCCTCGTTTTTTACGTTCGATTGGTCTTGATGAACTAGCTTTTCAGGATTTAAAACTCACACATTATAAAAGAGACATCGAAGGCCATTGGATTTACTATTTCCAAAAAGAAAACCCATGGGAGTTTGATAGTCTTGAACTATTTTTGGCGCATGTTCAGTCTTTTGTTAAATATCATTTAGACATTGTTTATGCCTATACATTTGCCCCAAAACCGAGCGATGCCATTGAGTTATTTTCATCATGGTTTATGCGTCGCCATTTTATTCCCTTGCCGTTTACGGTATTCGAAGAGGATGGGTTTATTCAATGTCAATTTGCTTCTCAAGAAGACAAGGACAAATATGAAACAACAATCTCCGACTTTATTCTCCTTCTTCAAACCATTCAATACCCCTTTCATGTACAAAGTATTGTCGGCCATGATGAGAATGATGAAGACGATGATTTCGATCTTAGTTTACAGGAACAGAGTGATATGGATAGCTTCGAAGAAGAAGATATTCCCCTTCCAAGTCAAGCCTATGAACCAGAGGAGATGGAAAACTATGCGAGTTCCGCTTCTATTCAATTAGGTGAGCAAGTCGCCGAAAAATTGATGGCCAATCTTGAAAAAATGAAACGAGAATGGTCAAACAACAAAAATAAGGAATATAGCCAAACAACGATTGCGGATATTAATGAAAACAGTGGATACATTGATTTTATTGGTACGATTTTTTCTGTCAATGAGCGAAAAATAAGAACGGGATCAACCATTTTTGAATTTGGTGTTGGTCGCGAAGGGGCGGGAGTATTTACAAAAGCCTCTGTCCAAGAACGGCAAAAAAACAAACTCAGCGAATATCGTGAAATAGCTGTAGGCGATAATGTTCGTGTCATGGGTCGTGTTGAGATGAATGATTACAGTAAAAATTTAGAAGTTCGCATTTCTAACATTGATCGACTACCACCCGATGAACTAAGAAGTGATGACTATCAAGGCCCAAGGAAACGTATTGAACTTCATGCGCACACAAAAATGAGTGTCATGGATGGTATTGGGACGATGGATGGTTATTTAACATTAGCTAAACACATGGGTCATCAAGCCTTTGCCGTCACTGATCATGGTGTTGTTCAAGCTTTTCCTGATGCCCAAAAAGCTGGTCATGATCATGGTGTTAAAGTGCTTTATGGTACTGAATTTTACATGATTGATACCAAACCTAACTATATTGATTTTCCAAGTCCAATTGCACTCAATGCAGCAAGTTATTGTATTTTTGACTTTGAAACAACTGGACTTAGTGCCCGTTATGACCGCATTATTGAATTTGGGGCTGTTAAAGTTGAAAAAGGTCTTATTACCAAGAAGATTGATATCCTTATTAATCCAGGTAAAGATGTTATTATTTCCAAAAAGATTAGTGAAATCACCAATATTACTAACCGAATGTTGATACATAAACCGACGATTGATGCTGTTATAGATGAGATTCTCGCCTTTATAGGTGACTCGATTCTTATTTCCCATAATGCCCAATTTGATATGGCTTTCTTACAAGCTGCGCTCAAGCGTTTAGGACGGCCAACCCTCACAAATCCTGTGATTGACACCCTGCCATTATCCTTTTTTATGTTTCCTGAAACACGCGCTCATAACCTCGGTGCCCTTGCCCGTAATTTTCAAGTAACTTATGATGAGGTTAGTGCTCACCGCGCTGATTATGATGCTGAGGTACTCAATGGTGTGTGGCAGGCGATGCTCGTTCAACTCACCAAAGATAATCCTTCTTTACGTCATCAAGATCTTGCTAAGTTAGAGGCTTCACAATTGGTATATAAACATCTCAGGCCGATGCACGTTGTTGCCCTTGCTAAAAACATGGAGGGGCTTCATGATCTTTATAAGCTGATATCAATGTCTCATATTGATTATTTGGCAGAAGTTCCAAAGATACCTCGACATATTCTTGCCCAATACCGTGAGCATCTCCTTCTTGGCAGTGCTTGTGATAGTGGCGAAGTGTTTAAAACTGCGCTGACGCGCTCAGAAGAAGACCTCGTTGAAGTCATGCGCTTTTATGACTACATTGAGATTCAACCACCTAGTAATTATTCTTTCCAAATTAATATGGGTTACATTGACGACAAGGCTATGCTTTATCGCTACTTGAAAGATATCGTCAAGGCCGCAAAAATAGCCGGTAAACTTGTCGTGGCCACGGGTGATGTCCACTATGAAAACCCCAGTGATAAAGTGTATCGTGATGTGTTTATTTCCGCCAAGGCCGTTGGTGGAATTAATCACCCACTCATGCCTTATAGTCGTGATAAAATGCCGCCATTTGATAATCCAGACCAACATTACCGCAGTACAGAGGAAATGCTGAATGAGTTTACCCGGGATGGTCTTTTTACATATGAAGAAGCTCTTGAATTTGTCGTTGATAACACCCATAAGATTAATGATGTCATCGACGTGATTAAACCACTTAAAGAGGGTCTATTTACGCCAAAAATCGATAATGTTAATGAGAACCTTCGCGAAATCTGTTTTCGTAATGCTGAAAAAATCTATGGAGATCCTTTACCAGAAATTGTCAGTGAACGGCTTGAAAAAGAATTGAATGGGATTATTAAAAATAACTTTTCAATTATTTACTATCTTGCTCACAAAATTGTTAAGAAGGCGAGTGATGAAGGCTTTATTGTTGGGTCGCGTGGAAGTGTGGGTTCCTCACTTGTTGCGACGATGGCAGAGATAACCGAAGTCAATCCTCTTGCGCCTCACTATATTTGCCCTTCATGCTGTCATAGTGATTTTCATCCTCAAAGTGATGCCAAAAGTGGTTTTGATCTTCCTGATAAACAGTGTCCAAAATGTGGAACGCTGATGAAGGGGGAAGGACAAAATATTCCATTTGAAACATTCTTAGGTTTTAATGCTGAAAAAACCCCTGATATTGATCTAAATTTCCCCGGAGATTATCAGGCCGTTGCTCATGACTATACAAAAGAACTACTTGGCGCTGGTAATGTCTATCGTGCCGGGACCATTGAAACCGTTAAAGATAAAACCGCTTTTGGGTATGTTCGTGGCTATTTTGAACGAACGGGTCGTAATCCCAATGACATATCTAAAGCAACGATTGCCTATCTCGCTAGTGGGGCTACAGGCGTTAAGCGTACAACTGGACAACACCCAGGGGGCATTATTGTCATCCCTAAAGAATATGAGGTTTTCCATTTTACGCCAGTTCAATATCCTGCTGACAACCTCGATTCATCATGGTTGACAACCCATCTTGACTATCATGCAATTCATGACAATGTATTAAAACTAGATTTACTTGGTCACGTTGATCCTATGGCGGTTAAAATGCTAGCGGATCTTACCCATCTAAAGGCCGCAGAAGTGCCTCTCAATGATAAGAAGGTGCTCTCACTTTTTAGTTCAACTAAGGCATTAAATCTTAAGTACAACTACTTGCGTGAAGAAAATGGCGCACTAGGCATACCCGAATTTGGTACGAGTTTTGTTCGTGGTCTTTTGATTGAAACAAAACCAAAAACGTTCAATGATTTATTGATTATTTCGGGATTATCTCATGGCACGAATGTATGGGCAGGTAATGCCCAAAAACTCATTAAAGACAATGTCACTGATCTTGCAGGTGTGATTGGTTGTCGTGATGATATAATGACTTATTTAATGAGTAAGGGTGTACCAGGTAGCATCGCTTTTGACACAATGGAACGCGTACGTAAGGGCAAGAAGATTGGTGAAAAGAACGAAAAGGAATTACGCAAACACCAAGTGCCTGAGTATTATATTGATTCATGTAATAAAATATCTTATCTATTCCCTAAAGCCCATGCCACAGCTTATGTGATGATGGCCGTAAGGGTCGCTTATTTCAAAGTGCATTATCCACTTGAATACTATGCAACATTTTTCTCGGTTAGAAGTAAACAATATGACCTTAAAGCGATGACAGGAAGTCCCCAAGATCTGCTAACGCGCTTAGCGGAAATTTCCACAGCTCGTGAGCGGAAAAATTTGACACCTAAAGAAGAAGAAATCGAAAAGACACTGCATATTGCCCTAGAAATGGTCGATCGTGGGTTTAAAATCATGAACGTTGATCTTTATAAGAGTGAAGCGACAACCTTTAGTGTCGACCATGAACGTCAAGCGATTATTCCCCCTTTTAATGCTGTTGATGGCTTGGGGGATGGAACCGCACAATCAGTTGTTGAAGCACGGAAACACGGTGAATTTATTTCTATTGAAGATTTAGTATCAAGAACTAAACTCAATTCACAAAATATTGAGCGTCTTAAAGAACTAGGCACACTCGATCAACTTCCTGACACCAATCAAATTAATCTTTTCGATTTTAGTTAATCGGACTATAATTGTTATATTCGGGACGTAGCACAGCTTGGTAGTGCGCCTGGTTCGGGACCAGGAGGTCGTGGGTTCGAATCCCATCGTTCCGACCATTCGTCTTGAAAGTTCCCCCAAAATTTTTACCCAAATAAGCGGTAGAATAGGGGGATTTTTATATGAAACATAGTATAAGCAATAAACAAAATACCATCAAATAGCATTATTATATATAATGTATGTAATTGGTTTAACATGATAGAAAAGGGGATTCCGTATGCTAGATTACACCAAAGCTTCATTAAATCTCATCATGGAAGATATTAGGCGTATAGCCAAAATATACAAATTTGCATCGCTGGTATTTACAACTGCTTATTTTGTGTTTGTGATGTTCATGCAAACGGGGTACTTTATCGCTAACATTGTTTTGGCAAGTCTTTTCTTTTCATACACAATTTTTGAGTTATTGACCGCCAAACAAGATATTAAAAAGGCGAAGAAGATTGTTAAAAGAACATACCACTGGATCAAGCATGCCAGCAAACTCAGTATTATTGCAGCGATGATCTACAGCATTTATTCAGCGACCACTGATGTTTCAACCCTGACAACTATCTTTACGACAATTATGATTATTTTATGGATTTTCCAAGTGTTTATTGAACTTGTTGTGCAAATTTTTGAAAGTAAGCTTGATCTTGTCATCTTTTGCGCCCTTCTCTGCAGCACCCGCTGCA
>CAYWQC010000040.1:0-9359 GCA_964460405.1 uncultured Staphylococcaceae bacterium
CTCACTTCGATGACTTGATCCTTTTTTCCTACATTTTTGACATCTTTTAATAAAATGACTTTCATATTACCTACCTCTATCCATTCTTCTTTATTGCCCGGGCATCATTAAGATATTGCGCAATAATGTCTTTAAGCATAACTTCAGCTTCTGAAATTGTTTTGTTTTTAAGTAAGGCGGCTGCACTCGCTTGATGACCCCCACCTCCGATTTTTTCCAATAATAATTGGACATTAATCGAACCATCACTTCGGGCACTTATTTTTACTTCTTTTTGTGAAACTAGACCGATGACAAACGCACAATTAACACCTTTGATACGCATTGATTGGTTAGCCACTTTGGCTAAGGTTGCCATATCGACAATGTCATTACTATCTGCTTTAGCAATTGTCACACCAACCGACACTGTTTCAACTGTATTCATTATTTTAGTAATCATCGTATATTCCTCAAACTCATCTTTAAGGAACTCATCTGCAAGTGTAACATCTGCACCATATTCCTCTAAAATCATACTGGCGAGGAACGTTCTTGCACCAGTCGTATTGGATCGGAAGTAATTAGTATCTAGATAAATACCGGCTAGCATCAAGGTGGCATACTTACTCTCAAGTTTATATTCAGGTGTATTGCCATAATAGATCATTTCCGCAATCATCTCACAAGTCGACGATGCAGTTGTGTCTATATAGTCAAATAAAGTGTTTTCGACAAATTCATCAGTTCTTCGATGGTGATCGATGACGCACACCTTATCAACTCTTTCTAAAAGCTTTGGATCAATCACAAGTGAGGGTCGTGAAACATCGCAAATGATTAGCAAAGTCTTGCTATTAACGAGACTATTTTCGCCTTTTTCACTTGCCAAGTCTTGGGGACTAATAAAAATTTTGTTCTCTTCTTGGCGAGTGAACGAATTCGTAATCGCGGCCCTTGTTTTAGCTTCTGTTGCTTGCGAATTATAGACAACACGAGCCTCAACAAATTTTTTCTCATTAAACGTATTAGCACTAGACTTAGCATAATCCGCTAGTGATTTTAGGCCAACAGAAGCCCCAAGCGCATCAAGATCGGCCTGTGTGTGAGCCATGATTAGGACGTTAGAAGCCTCACGAATTTGCGAGAATAATGTGTCCGCATGCATTCTAATTGCAGTTTTATTGCGTTTTTCACTTGCAGCAGTCGCTCCGCCGAGATACTCGTTTTCTTCCCCATAACGCGAAATAACCACTTGATCACCACCACGAGCAACCGCGGTATCAATCGCATTAATTGCCATATCGCCAAGACGCATGAAGTCAGGAAAGTCATAGGCAAACGCCATTGATAGCGTCATCCTCATCTCTCGATTTTCTTCTTTGTTGCGAATGGTTTCTAACAGTGAAAATTTATCATCATATATTTTTTGGAATGATTCATTGGTCATAATCATAATGAAAGAATCATCACGATATTGACGTACAAGAATGCCATATTTACGTGAGTAATCAAAAATCGAAGACGTAATAATCGCAATCATTGGATTGGAAATTTCGCGGTTTTTTACCATATCTGTGAAGTTATCAATCATGACAATTCCAATAACCGGAGCTTGGCGGGCACTTTCTCCAAACAAATACTCAAATTCTGTTGTATCCCTAAATAAGAACAATCCAGCATCGTTGACATATTTAACTTCATAGTTTCTGGAATCAATTTCAATTTTAAGGGTATCATCAATATTCGACTCTACCGCCTCACTGATGTCGACGAGTTTTTTCAATTCCGGATACCAAGTGAGAATATTTTTATCCAGGACATCAATATTACGATCTCTGAATAGTTCACTCACCCAAATGATATTAAAATCTTTATCGACAACCATTAATCCCAACATTGCAAAGTTATAAGCTTCTTTGACATCACTGCCAACAATTTCAAGAGTGTCAAGGTCATTTTTTGTTCTTTTTTTAGCAACTCTAGCGATTTGAACCCACAAATAAATTGTGTTAATGATTGCAATTCCAAGAGTAATAAAAACAAAAACGGTGAGAGTAAGATACTCAGTCAATCCAAAAATGTTAGTTACATAAATGATACCTAGCCCAACTAGAATAACGAACTGAAATATTATCGATAAAAATGTTTGAATACGAATGTTCTTGATTAATTTGAGCATATACTACCTCGAATCTTTTATATTATACACCAAAAAAAGGTATTTATATACCTTTAGCATGTGTAAGTGATAGTCAAACATTGTCATAGACAATAAAAAAGATCCCGCATTAACGGGATCAGTTATTAAATATTTTGATTAGTCTTGATAATATGGTAATAAGCCCATGAAACGAGCGTTTTTAATTGCCGAAGCAAGTAAACGTTGGTAACGAGCAGATGTACCAGTCACGCGACGTGGGGTAATTTTTCCATTTGGAGTGATGAATCTCTTTAATAATTCAACATCTTTATAATCAATGGTTTTAATCCCATTTTTCTTGAAATAACATACCTTTTTGCGTGGCTTTGATTTTCTATATGCCATGTATATTTTCCTCTTTCTATCAGTTTTTAGAAGGGTAAATCATCACTGGTCGTGTCGATTCCCTCTCCATCATAAGTTTGATCACTTTCAAAACCGCTAGGACTATTACTAGGACCATTGTCGGAACTCTTAGGTTCTAAGAACTGTACTGAGTCTGCAACAACTTCAACAATATTAAAACGTTGTCCGTTTTTTTCATAACTTCTTTGTTGTAGACGACCATCAACACCCACTAAACTACCTTTATGAACGTATTTTGCAACGTTCTCAGCAGTTTGGTTCCAACAGACAATGTTGAAGAAACTTGCACTTTTTTCACCATCACGACCCGGACGATTGTCTACGGCAAGTGAAAACGATGTAACAGCGGCTCCTGAAGTCGTACGGCGAAGTTCTGGATCACGGGTTAAACGGCCTACTAATACTACTCGGTTCATCATAAAGTTAATCTCCCTTGGTTTATTTTGCGACAACAATGTGACGAAGAACGCGGTTGTTTAATTTCATTAAACGATCGAATTCTGCAAGAATTGCATTGTCTGCTTCTGCTTCAATAATGACATAGAACCCTTTGGTTAAGTCATTGATTGGATAAGCAAACTCACGTAAACCGAATTTTTCAGTATCGACACTAACGATTTTTCCACCGTTATCGACGATAATCTTATGGACATTTTCCATTTCGGCATTACGTTCTTCTTCACTTAGTTCAGCAAGAAGAATGTACATGATTTCGTACTTTTTCATAAAGCACCTCCCTTTGGACAAATTTGGCTATTGATCTCCAATAGCAGAGAGTATATAGGTCACTCATTAGTCTAGTCACTTATATAGCGTTGTAATTATATTACAAGTGCCGCCAAAAGTAAACCTTAACTAATATGTGCTGTACTTATAGATAGACGCTATTTTTATTTATTGTCCCGCATTGTCGGAAATAAAATAACTTCACGGATGGATGTTTGTCCTGTCATAAGCATAATGAGTCGATCAATTCCAATCCCAATACCACCAGCAGGCGGCATGCCATATTCAAGCGCTTCAAGGAAGTCTTCATCAACATCACTAGCCTCTTCGTCTCCGAGCGACTTAGCTTTAGCCTGATCTTCAAATCGCGCCCGTTGATCAAGAGCATCATTAAGTTCAGTGAAAGCGTTTGCCATCTCACTGCCTTTAATAAATAGTTCAAATCTCTCAGTAAAACGTGGGTCTTTTGATGGTTTTGCGAGCGGAGAAATTTCTTTTGGGTGTCCATAGACAAACGTCGGTTGAACTAAATCTTCCTCACAATACTTTTCAAAGAATTCATTAATGATATGACCAACACCTGTATAGTGTTTTTCTACATGAATTTCATGTTCTCTTGCTAACTCGGCAGCCTGTTCAAATGTCATTTGTTCGAAGAAATCGATGCCAGTTTTCTCTTTAATCAACTCAACCATATGGGCTCTTCTGAATGGTTTTTCAACATCGATGACTACATCACCCCATGGTAATTGACATGAACCAACGACATCTCGGGCAATGGTTCGAATGAGGTTTTCACATAATTCGTACATGTCTTCAATATCACCATAAGCTTGATATGCTTCAACGGTCGTGAACTCAGGGTTATGTCGTGTATCCATTCCTTCATTACGGAATAGCCGTCCAATTTCATAGACTTTTTCTATGCCACCTACCAGTAAGCGTTTGAGTGGTAATTCAGTGGCAATACGTAGATAAAAATCACGATCAAGTGTATTGTGATGGGTTACAAATGGGCGAGCAGATGCCCCACCAAGTACACTATTAAGCATACTGGTTTCGACTTCAACAAAACCCTTATCATCTAAATAATGTTGCATGGCTCTAATAATCCGTGGTCTTGTTAGTGCGACTTTGCGAGCCTCTTCATTAACAATTAGGTCAACATAACGACGGCGATATCTTTCTTCGACATCGGTAAGTCCATGAAATTTTTCTGGTAAAGGTTTAAGCGATTTAACTAAATGTGTATATTGATTAACCTTAATCGTTACCTCGCCGGTTCTTGTTCGCATAATCGTGCCTTCAACACCAATAATGTCACCTAAATCAGCTAACTTGAAAATCTCATAAACCTCATCACCCAGGACATTCTTTTGTAAAAAAGCTTGGATCTTACCCATTTGATCTTGAATTGCAATAAAGCTGGCCTTTCCCATATTACGAATAAACATAATCCGCCCCGCTGTTTTAACAGGGATGGCTTTTTCATCCAGTTCCTCTTTTGTTAGGTCACCGGCTTTTTGCTTAATGGATTCGCTTGTATCTGTTCGCACAAACTTAGCACCAAAAGGATCAACATTGTGTTCGATTAATTTTTCTAGCTTTCCGCGACGAATAAGTTCTTGTTCTGTTAGTGTTTGTGCCATAATTGTACCTCATTTTCTCACATATTTTATCATGTTTGTTTATTAAAACAAAAGGCTATTATCGACTTCGTCAAGAATGTCATTTAAATCTTGAAGGGATGTCATTGTTTGCGAAATTTTAATGCGAAACTGCTTGGTGTGGCTAAATCCAGATAGGAAGTGTGAGGCAATCCCTCGAAGATGACTAATCGCTGTTTTTTCTCCCTTTTCTTCCACTAAAAGTTTTGCAAATTCCCGCAGATATTTTACTTGGTCAGTAAGTGTCACACCCTCAAGCTTTTCCCCATGACGGTAATAGTGATCAATTTGGCGAATTAAATGTGGGTTTCCCATGCTTCCCCTAGCAACCATAACCGCATCTGCCTTCGTGATTTGTAGTGCATTAATCGCATCATCTAATGTGAATATATCACCACTAATCACGAGCGGAATATTGATAATATCGCGTAAATTATGTCCGAGTTCATAGCGGGCTTTCCCACCATATAGTTGCTTGGTTGTTCGAAAATGAATAGCAATCATCGCCACGCCTGTTTTTTCGATTTTAGGCATGATTTGACGAAAATTGATTGACTCATCATCCCAGCCTAAGCGAATTTTCACACTCACCGGTTTTGTACTCGTTTTGACGATGGCCGTGAGCATATCCATGAGTCTAACTTCATCTTTTAACCATGCAGATCCACCATTGTTACGAGTCACTTTGGGAACTGGACAACCTAGATTGATATCAATAATATCGTAATCTATATCAGCCATTGATTCTATGATCTCAATCGCTTTGACGAGGTTTTCTTTCTCGCCACCAAACAGTTGAAGAGCAATAGGTCGCGGATCATCTTTCCGTGGTAAATATTTCATGGTTTCTTCATTGCCATAAATAATGCCACAATCACTAATCATCTCTGTGACAGTTAAAGCAACACCAAAGGGTGCCATAAAACGTCGATATGCATAACTGGTCACACCTGCCATAGGTGCGAGTACGACTTTACCATCAATGGTAATATTACCAATATTGAACATAAGAAAAGGGAGAGGATTATTCCTCTCCATTACCTTCCTTTGTCTCATCAGTAGGCACTAGATTGTCCTGCTGTTTTTCTTCAACCTTCGCACTTTGTTCAGGTTTAACCTCAATAATTGGTTCGGGTTTTTTAAGGGAGCGATGCTTGAGCAAATACTCAATTTCCTCCGCTGTAATTGTTTCTTTTTCTAGTAAGGTCTCGGCAATTAGAATGAGATCTTCACGATGTGTTTCGATTAACTCTCGTGCCTTTTTGTGTGCAGTGTCAATTATTTCACGAACAGCTTTATCAATTTCCTCAGCGACTTGTTGAGAAAAGTTCTTTTGACTAGAAGTATAGTCACGGCCCAAGAAGACACTACCAGAGGCCCGTTCATATTGGATAGGACCTAGTGGACTCATGCCATATTCTGTGACCATGAGTCGGGCAATTCTCGTTGCAACCTCAATATCATTTTGAGCACCTGTGGAGACGTCATCGAAGAACACTTCTTCACTGGTACGACCACCTAAAAATCCGACAATTCTTGCCATTAATTCATTTTTTGTCACCAAGAAGCGATCGTCCTCTGGAGTCATAAGCACATGCCCGCCAGTACGACCACGAGGGATGATTGTAATTTTTTGAACTTTATCTGAATGCGGGTGATTGATACCAATAATGGCATGGCCTGCTTCATGAAAAGCAACAACGCGACGTTCGTGTTCATTTAACCCCTTCGAGGATTTAGCAGGGCCAGCAATACGACGATCGATTGCTTCGTCAATATGATAAAGCTTAATCATATCCGCATTATCACGAACCGCAAGAATAGCAGCATCATTTAGAATACTCTCAATATCAGCACCAGAGAATCCCACAGTGCGTTTTGATAATTGTTCAAAATTAATCGCTTTATCAATTATTTTCCCGCGTGCATGGACTTTGAATATTGCTTCACGACCGGAGCGATCAGGTAGATCAACAGTAATTTGGCGATCAAACCGTCCAGCCCGTAAAAGAGCAGGGTCAAGAACATCATCGCGGTTTGTTGCCGCCATCACAATAATTCCTGAGTTATCAGAAAAGCCATCCATTTCAACCAACAGTTGATTGAGTGTTTGTTCTCTTTCATCATTACCGCCACCTAAACCGGCTCCCCGTTGGCGTCCAACAGCATCTAATTCATCGATAAAAACCAGACACGGTGCGTTACGTTTTGCTTCACGGAACATATCGCGAACACGACCAGCACCGACCCCAACAAACATTTCAACAAAATCAGAACCTGAAATTGAGAAGAAAGGGACTCCTGCTTCACCTGCAACAGCTTTGGCTAACAAGGTTTTACCTGTACCTGGAGGACCCACTAACAAAACACCTTTTGGTAACTTAGCACCAAATTTGGCATATTTTTTTGGGTTTTTTAAATAGTCTACAACCTCAACCATTTCTTGCTTTTCTGCTTCCGCACCAGCGACATCAGCAAAAGTTTTGACCTTTTTAGTTTCCAAACGTGCTCGTGAACGATTAAAGTCCATCGCTTTATTATTCGAACCACTAACAGAATTGGCCATTTTTGAGAATAAAAACATCACTAATAAAAGACTTCCACCTGTCACAAGTAGCGTTGGACCCCATGTGTCCCAAAATGTCGCTCTAAAAGCATCAGTGGTATTAATTTTTGCCCCTTCAGCTAAGATAACGTCTTCATAGTTAAGTTCATACCATTGGTTGGATACTTGTGCTTGAAACCGCTCTCCTTCACTAGTAACCCCCGTAATTGTCGTGACTTTTTCACGCTCTGTTACTGTCATTTCTGTAACTTGATTTGTCTCGAAGTATGATTTGAGATTATTATCATAAAGCGTTGTTACTTCCACTGTTGGTCTAAAAGCATACCAAAGAACAACTGCGAGTAGCACCGCGAGTAGGGCATAGGGAAGATAAAACCGAATTGAAGGTTTCTTTCTTGGCATTCTTGTTTGAGGTTGATTGGACATTTGATTCTCCTTATATGTCTATTTTGATAGGTTGTTTTGATGCGTTGAATATTGCTTAACGTATGATAAATTATACATAGTATAAACATAACTTTCAAATAATTCACCACAAAACATGCAGTTTATCTTTTTCTTGTCGTTGGTAGTCCGGTCGATAACGGGGTATATATATGATTTTTCCTTCACAATCGAGTATAAGCGGCCAAATTCTCCGTAAATGTTTAGGTAGTTTCATGTCGATGAACAGACGATTAACTTTTTTTCGATAACCAGCGATAAGATACGTATCTCCCTTCATATAAGTACGTACTTTAAGCGGAAAACTGGTCGAAAAGATATGATAGCGTGATAAATCACCTCTTAGATCAAAATCAATATGCTTAGACACAAAGTGAAAATCTGCTTTTTCAATGATGTGTTGATAAGGTTGAAAGTTCCGAATATCTAACAACACATATTTGTCATTTGCGAGTGATAGATAAACATGCTGTTTAAGGCGGAAAAAAGCGGTTTTTTTCTGTCCCATCAAGGTTTGATTTATTTGATTAAACAGTCCTTTTGTAAAAGACATCTCACCACAAACTTGAGCATACTGCATAAATACAAGTCGCTGTCTTTCGGACTTGTTTAATGATGCGTAAGTTGACAATTCAACTTCGTTTTGTTTGTTAATCAAAGGGACCAAGCGTACATTTAATAAGCTTTGCTCTTGATTGTGTTGAGAAATGTTATCTACAATGCTTTTCTTTTCTTCTTCAGACAATGCACTAAGGATGTGATGACGAACGTAATTACGATGGTATTTAGTATGAAGATTGCTCTGATCTATCGCGTAGGGCACTTGTTGTTGATGGCAATAATCGAGAAGTTCGCTCTTAGTAAAACTAAGCAGTGGGCGAATAACATTCATATGAAATAACTGTGTCTCAGATTTAATACCATAATAATCGCTTTCACGATGTGCACGTTTTTGCATGAAATAGGTTTCAATAACATCATCACGATGATGGGCAGTGAGTAGCACATCAAGTCGTCTCTTCTGAATGACTTCTGAAAAAAATTGGTAACGCTCCCTTCGAGCCCATGCCTGAAAGTTTCCTTTTACATCAGAATTAAAAACACGCTTAATATGTAAAATAATATCGTTTTGCAGACAAAATTGACGAAGGTTTTCTTCTTCACCGTCGCTTTCTTTGCGCTGATGATAATTGACATGTGCCACTTCAAAGTCATATTTATTTGCCAGTAAAAGATGAAAAAGCGCCATTGAATCGGGACCAAAGCTACAAGCGAGTAGATACTTTTTATTATGGGGTAAATTAACTATCATTGCTATCACTTCTAATGGTTTTAAATGCGAGGTCTGGATTCTTTTTGATGTTTTTTTCATTGGTCTCAACAACCGAAACTTCGATCGTGTTTTTGC
>CAYWQC010000041.1:0-9255 GCA_964460405.1 uncultured Staphylococcaceae bacterium
AAAAAAGAATGATTTTTATAAAATTCTGTGAGTTCGACCAAACTCATTTCTAATTTATGTGGATGATCAAGTTTGAAAATGTGACGGACAAATTCACAAGCAGTCGTTTCATTTTGATAATTGATATCTTTATTGAGTAAGCGCGAGTGTTCACCTTCAGGAACACTATAACAAAGAAAACGTGACCCATATAAAAGACTGGCTAACACTTCATAGCTATAAGCAAAGTAGAGAGCTTTTTTCATAATGTAATTTTACCATATTACAAGGAGAATTATCATAGTCATCATGTGGCGATGTATCCCTATTAAACTTTTACACAGCACCATTCACTCACGCTAGTCCATAACTGCCTCGTGATTGTGGAGTTTTTCAAATATAGTTATTGTATACAATCGAATAATTAATGCCATTTATTAACTCTTTTACTATCGAATCTTTTAACGACAAGGGAATTCGCGAATATTTTCGCTAAAACTTATCATATGTTTTGACATCACACGATGATTTGGCTATCTTATTTTTGTTAGTAACCCTAACTAGAAAGTTTGGTGTTTTTAATGAAAACATTAGCCACGCTCAAACCTGGACAAAAGGGACAAATCGCCATCATCACCGCTAAGGACAGTTTACGCCAACGTCTTTTTGATCTTGGTCTTACTCCAGGAACAGAAGTGAGTGTTATTAAATTTGCCCCCTTAGGCGACCCCATTGAAATAAGCCTACGTGGCTATAAACTTACCCTTCGTAAAGCCGAAGCAAATCACGTTGTTCTCACGGAGGTTCAGCATGATTAAAGTTGCACTTGCGGGTAATCCAAACTCGGGGAAAACGACGCTTTTTAACAGTCTTACGGGTGGTAGTGCAAGGGTTGGAAACTGGCCAGGCGTCACCATCGATAAAAAAACCGGTGTTTATAAAAAACTCGAACAAAAAATTGAAGTTATCGACCTCCCCGGTCTATATTCCTTTAACCCTTATACATCCGAGGAAAAAATCGCCCGTGACTTTATTCTCAACCAAGAAGCTGATGTTATCATCAACATCGTCGATGCGACTAATATTGAACGTAATCTCTACTTAACAACGCAACTTTTAGAAATGGATGTGCCGATTGTCGTGGCCCTCAATTTCATCGATGTCATTGAAAAAGACAACATATATATTGATATGACTAAACTTTCCAACTTGCTTGGTGTTCCCGTTATCCCGATTAGTGCGCTTAAAAATAAATCAATCAAGGAACTCATGGCGAATGTGATCGTGCAAAGTCAAAGCAACCGTGTGGGTAAGACTGTATTGGAAAATAGTTGCATGCAATATCTTATCAAACATGTTTCAACGCGACTTAAAAGCGAAAGTCATATTCAACATCTTTACTACCATACCATCAAACTCATTGAAAATGATGACGAGATGGTGGCTAGTCATCCCCACCTTGTTTCCTTTATCAATGAGGAAAAACAAAAGATACCTGATGATATTTTTCATGGCGACTTTGCCGGTAAAATTGCCGATTGCCGTTACCAATTTATTAGTAAACATTTGTTAGACTTAATTGTCTACCGCCCACGAAAACCACGGATCAGTCAAACCGCTGATAAGGTGATGACGCATAAAATCTGGGGTATTCCGCTTTTTGCTTTAATGATGTTTCTTGTGTTTCATCTTACTTTTAGTGAAGATCTCTTCTTTTTAAATACTTTAGGTTTAATCCCATCGGGAAGTTTTAACTTAGGCGTTATTGGACAAGACGCCATTCATAGTCCCGGTGTCATTCTTTTTAATCTTATGGACTTGCTCATCACTCGCATTGGTGAGGGCATTGGTGCGCTAACAACCAACGCGGTTCCTTGGGTCCAAAGTCTCTTCTTAGAGGGCATTTGGGCTGGCGTCGGTGCTGTCCTTTCGTTTCTCCCCCAAATCGTTGTGCTTTTCATCTTTATTAGTATTCTTGAAGACACAGGTTATATGTCCCGTGTCGCTTTTATGTTAGACCGTCTCACACGAAAATTTGGCCTTTCTGGTCGTGCTTTTCTCCCCCTTCTCATGTGTTTTGGTTGTGCAGTGCCAGGTATCATGGCCACACGCACACTGAAAAACGAAAAAGAGCGTCGCCTGACAATTCTTCTCTCTCCCT
The DNA here is from genome assembly GCA_964460405.1 of uncultured Staphylococcaceae bacterium. Taxonomy (GTDB): domain Bacteria; phylum Bacillota_I; class Bacilli_A; order RFN20; family CAG-826; genus DATESG01. The sequence goes on from CAYWQC010000041.1 coordinate 2,141, forward strand.
TTTTCAGTTGTGGGGCCAAGCTCCCAATCTGGTTAGTATTTGGTGCGATTTTGTTTAATGGTCAATATACTGACCTCATCATTACTGCTATATATTTATTAGGCATCATCGTTGCCATCGTCACGGGTTATATTGCCAACCGCTTTTTCATCAAATCGCATGCCTCTCCCTTTGTGATGGAAATGCCTGATTACCGCTTGCCAAAATGGCTTAATGTCGGGGCACGAAGTTGGGAAAAGATTAGAGATTACGTCATCAACGCTGCGACGATTATTGCAGCCTCGACGATTGTGATTTGGTTTTTATCATCATTTTCATTCTCCTTACACATGGTGAGCGATTCCAAACAATCAATCCTCGGTGTGATCGCCTCATTTATTGCCCCTATATTTGTTCCTTTAGGCTTTGGTGGAGGTGAATTTGGCTGGATGTTTGTTGTTGCTAGTTTCACAGGCCTCATTGCCAAGGAAATGGTGCCTTCAACTCTAGGTACAATTTCTAATGTATCTGGTGATGTTTTAGAAATGGGCGGTGCACAATTACTCAGTTCACCACTGGCGACAATCATCAACACACTTACGCCGGGAGCAGCTTTTGCTTTCATGGCCTTTAATCTTTTGACAATTCCCTGTATGGCCGCTGTCAGTGCCGCTCGCGCCGAACTTAAAAACAGCAAGCAATTTTTCCTTACGCTTTTACTTTGGATGCTGATTTCTTATGTCAGCAGTGTGATTGTTTTTGTTAGTATCGATTATATTGCCGGGGCAATCACGGTCGGGGCACTCACACTTGTGACCATCGTGTTCCTTATTCTAGACGCCAAACTGCGCAAAAAACGAGGGTTAAAAACATGATATTCATCTCTATTGGCGAAGTGTTTGTTATCATTAGTGTCAGCCTTTTTCTTGCCCTTGTTGTTGTTCTCCAAGTCCGTAGACGACGCAAGGGTCGCAGCCACTGCTCTTGTAGTAGTGCATGTCATCTCGCAAGTAATAGTTGTCAAGGATGTCACATTAAAGAACACATGGAAAGTATTAAAAAAGACAATCAAATTTGATTGTCTTTTTAGTTGAGTGCTTCCGCAGATTTTTTAATGATGTTTGCGATTTTATTGTCACGTGGTCTTACTTTTTGGTAACTAGGGGCATAATGGAGCACATTAACATAGTTTTGCTTTGTATATTCGACAATCATATGTTCACGAAGTGCATCAAACACCGTTTCATTGGGGTAGGGACGATAGTTTTTTCCGATCATAATATTGGCAATATCAACGCGAGAAAGATTATAAGGTCCTTCTTTTTTAAGGGCAGTAAGGACGCCATTAATTTCTTCATTGAGTCCTGGGAAAGGTTTGTCATCGTATTTGAGTGATTGAAAATAAAAGGCGTAACTTTCTTCAAACTTGCCATCCAAATAGAGGGCATATGCCATAAATTGAAGAGCGACCGCAATAAAGTTGGGATAGTATGAGACAGATAGCATCCATTGGCCTAATCTAAACAAATCTTCACTTTGCCGACTTTGTTTGAATAATAATAAGAGTTGAAATAAGGCAATCGATGACACAGGGTTCCAAACGTGTGCCTTCGAAAACATGCTATAAGCATTGACATTATCTCCGTACTCACGAATCAAAAGACCATATTGTAAATAGATGAGGGCAAAAGGATAATCAGTAGTGCGATATTTAAGACGTCCAGCGGTAATTTTATCAAACAATTCTTGTTGAAATTCATCATCAAAACTATACACCTGTTCTTGTTCACTCTTCTCAAGTTTTTCTTTTTCATTAGCGTATTTGACTAAAAAGTTCATCATGGCTAGACGCTTGACAAGTGTTACTTCTTTAAAAACGGTGAGATTAAGAAATACTGGTGTATAAATATCTTCATACTTAACCATCTCATCCATCATATCATCAAGTTCATTTGGCAGATAAGCAAGAGCCAGTCTCATATATTCATACATCGCCTTTTGATTGCCATCACTAGCAGCGTTGAGAATATGCTGAAAAATCAACAAACGATCACTTTTTCGATTGCCGGTGAGAAGCTGCTTAAGTTCAATAATGTGCTTTTCCTTATCCATGAGCATTATTTTATCATATAAAATAAAAAACAAAAGTTATATACTATTTAATTTGTTGAACATGACCGGCTTTATAACTGGCAATATTCACGGGAAGAATTTTGATTTTATGACCACTGAGGATCTTTTCAATTCGGGTATCATCATTAGGATGTTCACTCATGACAATGAGGGTACCTGCAAAGCCACCACCATTGACACGCACACCAAATTCAGCACCATGATAAAGTTTATCGTAGCAATTAATTAAACTCTTATCCTTGTCACCAACATAAGTTAAGTTTTGTAAATCATTGCGACTTGAGACACCTGATTCACGAATAAGTTTAAGAAACGTTTTAACATCATCATGACTAAGGGCATGCCATGCAGCTTCGACACGACGATTTTCATTAAAGATATGAACGGCACGTTTAACCGCTCGTTCTCCCAGTGTTTTTAGTAGTTTTGGCGTCGCTTCAATAAAGGCCTTTTCATCAACATCAATGAGAAGTTGCTGACCAAAATAGTGAGATACAAGAGCAAGATCTTGAGTGATTTCAGCGTAGTGTGGTGTTAGTTTAGCGTGTGATTTTCCCGTATTAATCACGTAGAAGTGTAATTTTTCACTAATGGTTTCCAAGTTTGCTTGGACAGGTGAGGATTGATTAAAATCCGACAAAACGACGCCACCATAACTAATTGTCATTTGATCAAGGAGCCCACATGGTTTATTAAAATACACTTGCTCGGCAAACTGCGAGGCCTTGGCAATTTCTAAGTCGCTAATCGTATTATCGTTATAGTAATGATTAAGAATTTGGGCGATTAACACTTCAAAAGCGGCACTGCTAGAAAGTCCCATACCGCGAAGAATTGTTGATACAGAGAAACAGTTGATTCCTCCTACCTTATATCCCTTTTTAACAAAATATGCAAAAACACCTCGAATAAGGGCAATCGAGGTTGAAAGCTCTTCTTCCTTGATTTCTAAATCAGAAACATCAATATCGATTGCAATTGGGTAACCCTTGTTGTAGGAGACCACGCGCATATCATCACGACGACTAACCCCAGCATAAATATAGCGATTAATCGTCATTGAAAGTGTCTGTCCATGTTGATGGTCGGTATGATTGCCAATGATTTCGACCCGACCTGGTGAAATAAATAAATCACTCGGTTTGATGTTAAATTTTTGATGGAAGCCTTTGATGGCTTGGCCAAATTTTAATTGATCATAGCTCATAGTCGCTTAATACTTGATGCTCTTGAGAAACTCATAGAAAGCATCTTGCCCCTTTTCATCATCTTTGAATACAGCAGTATTGATTAAGACGTTGCGACACACATCGCTGACGTAGTTGCGTACTTCTTTATCATAGTGGATTTTCTTTTCACTAGTCAGACCACTTAAATCCTCAATCAGTCCACGGTGAATGACTAAATCCTCATGTTCTTGTAAAAATTTCTCTATGTCGACATTGGTTTCTAGTGCTTGTTCCACGAGGCTAAGTTGACGTTTGAGACGCGCTGGGAGAATAAAAATCCCCATCTGTTCAATTAGACCAATACCTTCTTTTTTAATATTGTGGTATTCAGGGTGGGCGTGGAAAATGCCATCAGGATAAGTCTCATCTGTACGATTATTACGCAAAATGAGATAGAAATAATAGGTATCTTTGACTTTACGAACGATTGGCGTCACAGTGTTATGGCGTTCTTCATTCGTGTAGGCAATGATATCCAGTGCTTCATTTTGATAACTCAACCATTTTTCGGTAATTTTACTAGCATAATCTAGTACGAGTTTCTTATGACGAGATTTAATGAGCACAACTGAAGTAAACCAATCAAGGACACCAATTTCAACGCGTTTATCATAACGAGCCTTGAGGTGTTTCCGCACGCCGGTTTCAAACATCGGCATAACAGGACTTCCGCCTTGAAAATGCTCGTGACTTAAAATTGAACCGCCAACAATAGGAAGATCAGCGTTGCTACCAATAAAGAAATGGGGGAATTGATCGGTGAACGTGAGTAATTTTGAAAAGGTACGGGGACTAATTTTCATCGGTAAATGCTCATCAAAAACAACAATACAATGACGATCATAATACATATATGGTGAATACTGTATAAACCAGTTTTCCCCATCTAATTTGAGGGGAATAACCCGAAGATTTTGCCGTGGTGGGATTTTAAAATTACCACCAAAGCCAACGTTTTCTTTACAAATCGCACAACTTGGATAAGGGTCATCACTGACATTGGTGTTTTTCAGTTCCTCGGCAATTTGTTTATTGTCTTTTTCGGGTTTAGCAAGATTAATTGTAATTTCTAAACGTTTATCATCAAATGTGGATTCCCATTTAACATTTTGTTCAATTTTTGATTTTTGAATATAATTGCTAGCCACGCCAATATCAAGGAGATAATCAGTCGCAGCTTTTTTATCTTTTTTATAGATTTTCTTAAATTTATCAGTGACAAGGGTCGGTGTCGGTGTTAATAATCCCATCACATCAGTTAATAGCCCTTCTATACGCCATTCTTCGGTGAGATTGAGTCGTTTAATTTCATCACGCATCTCATCAAGTAGCGTGTCGGGTGTCTTCATTGCCCGGATTTCGGAAACATTAATAATCCCTTTATATGGTTTATCTAGCTTCAGTCTAAACAACAAAAGATTACGAGTGTAAAGAACATCTTGTTCGTCTAGGGATAAATGCATCTGAGCATAATGGATGAGTTTTTCAACTAAGATTGCGAGCATATGAATACCTCTTTTCATGCTTTATGATAATAACATAGATTTAATTGTCCGTGTAGATGTGATAAATAATACTGCCAAAGTCACCAAGAACACGCGTTTGTTCATTCACTCCTGTTCCTGTCCACTGTGGATAAAGACGAAGGGCACCATTAGTAAGAACACTACCGTGCACTAAATAATTTTCTTTTACTTCGACCTCAATCAATTCTTCAGCACTCTTCTTCTTTGCTAAGGCATTGACAATCACGCCTGTGGGGCGAATAAATTTGGGAAGGACCATTTTTAATAAACCACCAAATTTATGAAGATTACTCGTTTGAGTAAAACCAAGTACACGATAAGTTTTATGACTATCAAGGGCTAATTTTGGCAATGTTTCACTGCTAGGAAGGGTCGTTGAGATACCGTTAATGAGACTCACGACCGCCTGTTCTTGATCGCGACTAATGAGGGCAAAGCCATAACGTTCAAAACATGTATCATTAGCGAGTTCATAATAGCGACCATTAATAACAAGATGACGATTTTCTTGATAGTATTCAATTTGTGCTTTAATTTGCTTTTCTTCAAGAGGGGTGAGGTTACTAATATCTAGTTCATAGCCAAAACCTCCACTAAAGAAGCTGACATTAAATCTTGTATTTAGTGCTGTTTCTCTCAGGGTTTGGTGATTGGGTACATCGCTGACATGACCACTGATGACACTTAGTGGATAAAAAAGGGCAAGATTTTTTTGGATACGGATGCGTTCATAAGCATCACTACAATCACTGGCCCAAATTTGGTCAAAGTAATTGAGAACACCTAAATCAAAGCGATTTCCCCCACTCGCGCAACCTTCCCATAACACATCAGGAAAGCGGGTCGTTAAGGTTTTAAGGATGTGATAAAGCCCCTTTGTATAGTCATAATAAAATGTTGAATGTCGACCATCTTTACTAAATACATCACTCAGATTACGGTTATAGTCCCACTTAACATAGGCAATATCTGCACTATTTAAAGTGTTAGAAACTTGTTCAATAATATAATCTTGTACGGCAGATTGTGTGAGGTCAAAGGCAAGTTGATGACGACCCTTACTCGCTTTAAGATGGGGAATATTGAGGGCCCATTCAGGATGTTCAAGATATACTTTACTTGTTTCACTCACCATTTCTGGTTCGAACCAAAGGCCAAACTTGAGACCGAATTTAGCAGCTTTATTGGCTAATCCATCTAGGCCATGTGGCAATTTCTTCTTATTAACCTCGTAGTTTCCAAGGCCACTATAATCATTATTACGATCAATAAACCATCCATCATCAAGAACGAGCATTTCAAAGCCAAGATCTTTGGCCTTCTTCATTAATTTTGTGAGTTTATCCTCGTCAAAATTAAAGTATGTCGCCTCCCAGTTGTTCAGTAAAATCGGTCGTGTTTGTCGGGCAAAATTTGCCCGGACAATATGATCATTAATAAATTGATGAAACTGTTGAGATAAACCATTTTGACCGCGCGAAGCATAACTAAGAATGGCCCAAGGTGTGACGAAATCACCCTCACCACATGTGTAAGAAAATGTATCTGGATTGATACCGGCTTGAAGTCTAACACGATCATTTGCCCCGAGATTGACACTGATATCAAACGGGCCACTATAGATGAGACCAACACCATAATAATCACCCTCATCCAGTCCTGCGTCTTTACTTTTTAAAATCATAAAAGGATTATGGCGATTGCTACTAGGACCCGCAATAGAAGACATCGTAAATGTCCCAGGTCGTAGGGGATGGGTGGTGAGATGCGCTTCATTAGCCCACGTACCATATAGCCCAAGCGCCTCAAATTGACGATTGTACATGTCAAGATTAAGACTCATGATCTTTTCTAAACGTGGATGTTTCCGTTTTTGTTTGTGAACTAATACACTGCGGGCAATGACATTACTTGCTTTAAATACAAGGTAGCGTAAGGTAACAGAAAGATCGCTATTTTCATCTTTTAAATCAAATTCATAGCACTCATCAGCACCATGAGGTGCAGGCATGGGTTCGTTGCTAAAATCAAAGTCACGCTTATGACGAAATTCACTCACTTTAAAGTCAGCACTAGACCCAACATCACTTTGAAAGATGAGGCTAGCAGGACGATAATCTCCCTTCCCATAAGTGCCTAACTCAAGATTGACATGATCAAGTGAGTAGGCCGGATCAATACCCTCGTCATAAATGGTCGTTGTCCCTAAAATATTCATTTGTTTAAATTCTAGAGGGAAAACATCATC